>NZ_JBQCWZ010000061.1:0-8336 GCF_051956895.1 Neisseria sp. P0021.S006 | reverse complement strand
CCACGCGATGGTATCCCATTCCATCCTTACTACACCGTTAAAGACATCTTGGGCGTCGTTGTATTCCTGATTGTCTTCTGTTCTGTGTTGTTCTTTGCACCTGAAGGCGGCGGCTACTTCCTCGAAGCGCCAAACTTCGATGCAGCGAATGCGCTGAAAACACCTCCGCACATTGCGCCGGTATGGTACTTCACTCCGTTCTACGCAATTCTGCGTGCGATTCCTTCCTTTGCCGGTACTCAGGTATGGGGCGTAATCGGTATGGGTGCAGCAGTTGTCCTGATTGCCTTGTTGCCTTGGTTGGATAAAGGCGAAGTTAAATCTGTCCGTTATCGCGGCCCAATCTTCAAAACTGCGTTGGTTCTGTTCATCATTGCCTTCATCGGTTTGGGTATTTTGGGTGCAATGGTAGCAACTGATACCCGTACTTTGGTTGCACGTATCCTGTCTTTCGTCTACTTTGCATTCTTCCTAGGTATGCCGTTCTATACCAAACTGGATACCAACAAACCAGTTCCTGAACGCGTAACCATGAGCACTACTAAACAAAAAATTATGTTCTTTGTTTATGTCGGTATTACCGTTGTTGGTGCTTACTTGTTTGCAACCAATATCTGATGAGGGCAGCGAAAATGAAACAAACTCTGAAAAACTGGTTTGCTGCCTTATTGCTGGCAGTGCCTATGAGTGCAGCCGTCGCCAGCGGCGGCCATGCAAACTATGAAAAAGTCGATATCGACCTGCGTGACCAAGTCAGCCTGCAGCACGGTGCGCAAATCTTTACAAACTACTGTTTGTCTTGCCACTCTGCCAGTGGTATGCGCTTCAACCGTCTGAAAGACATCGGTTTGACTGAAGATGAAATCAAGAAAAACCTGATGTTCACAACAGACAACGTTGGTGACGTGATGGTAGCGGCCATGGATCCGAAAGATGCTTCCAAATGGTTGGGTGCGCCTCCGCCGGATTTGACCCTGATTGCCCGTTCTAAAGGTGCGGACTACCTGTACGCTTATATGCGCGGCTTCTATAAAGACCCAACTCGTCCGACCGGTTGGAACAATACCGTTTTGGCCGGCGCGAGTATGCCTCACCCATTGTGGGAGCAACAAGGTGTTCAAGCCGTTGAATTGGATGCCAAAGGTCAGCCCGTTATGATTAAAGACGAGCATGGCAACCTGACTCCTAAACTGTATTGGGAATCTACCGGTCTGCATAGCCGTCGTCTGCCTAATGGTAAAGTAATCCAAAAAGAGTACGATGCTTATGTGCGCGATTTGGTGAACTACTTGGTATACATGGGCGAACCTGCTCAATTGCAACGCCACCGTATCGGTTACATGGTTTTGACATTCCTGTTTGCCGTAATGTTGCCGTTGGCGTACTTCCTGAAAAAAGAATTCTGGAAAGACGTTCATTAATTCTTTTGAATCAAAAAGGCAAACCTGTTTCAGGTTTGCCTTTTTTGTTTGCTTAATCAATTTATGTCGGATTAATGCAAATCTAAAAATTGCTTAATGTAAACAGTGTGTTATTTTAAATTTCTGGATTAAGTATTTGAAATTATGTATAATTCTTTCTGAATTTTTATAAGGCTTAAGGCCGTCTGAAAAGATTGATCAGGAGTAGAAGATTATGATGACTTTGTATTCGGGTATTACTTGTCCATTCAGCCAACGTTGCCGTTTTGTATTGTATGAAAAAGGCATGGATTTTGAAATCAAAGATGTGGACGTGTTCAATAAACCCGAAGACTTGGCTTTGATGAATCCGTATAACCAAGTACCGGTTCTGGTTGAGCGTGATTTGATTTTGCACGAATCAAACATCATCAACGAATACATTGACGAGCGTTTCCCTCATCCTCAGTTGATGCCGGGTGATCCTGTTATGCGCGGTCGCGGCCGTTTGGTACTGTACCGTATGGAAAAAGAATTGTTCAGCTTGGTGCAAGTGTTGGAAAACCCTGAATCTACCAATAAAGAACAAGCCAAAGCGCGTGAAGCCATTGGCAATGGTTTGACACTGTTGGCACCGTCTTTTACTAAAAACAAATACATCTTGGGCGATGACTTCTCCATGATTGATGTTGCCTTATCTCCACTGTTGTGGCGTTTGGACTATTACGACATCAAACTGGGTAAATCTGCTGCGCCTTTGCTGAAGTACGCCGAGCGTATTTTCCAACGCGAAGCCTTTATTGAAGCATTGACACCGGCTGAAAAAGCCATGCGCCGTTAAAGGACGGATCTATGGCAACTTCAACCAAACCGTATTTGTTGCGTGCTTTGTATGAATGGTGTTTGGATAATAACCAAACACCGCATATCGTGGCTTGGGTAAATGAACATACCCGTGTGCCGATGCAGTATGTACGCGACAATGAGATTGTTTTAAATATTGGCCCTACTGCCAGCCATAACTTGAATATCGACAACGAGTGGGTCAATTTTTCTGCACGCTTTTCCGGCGTAGCGCACGAGATTTGGATTCCGGTCGGTCATATTGTCAGTATATTTGGCCGCGAAAGTGGAGAGGGTATGGGGTTTGAGGTAGAACCATATCAGCCTGCTTCTATCGAAGCTGCAGTGGCCGAAGATAAAAAAGCTGAATCTGCGGAAGAAAAACCGAAAAAAGTATTGAAGCTTGTGAAGTAATTAAAGATAAAAGGCCGTCTGAAATGTTTCAGACGGCCTTTATTGATTGGGTATTGAAATGGCAAAATTAATGAGCAATCAGTTATTAATTAAGCCAAACAAAAAAGCTCTTGCGTTTAACAAGAGCTTTTTTGTTTAGTGGTGGAGGTAAGCGGGATCGAACCGCTGACCTCTTGCATGCCATGCAAGCGCTCTACCAACTGAGCTATACCCCCGAAATTTGGTGGCGAATCAGGGACTCGAACCCCGGACACAAGGATTATGATTCCTCTGCTCTAACCGACTGAGCTAATTCGCCGTTTCGTGAAGTCGCTATTATAGTTTTTTTTGAATATTTGGCAAGCGCTAATTTTGGTTTTTTTTATTTCTTATTGTTTTTAAAAAATAAAAAGTAGGTTGTCAGGCTATAGCTTATGGCAAATATCGCCGTGGCTAAAGCCTGCCCAGTCGATATCGATGTTTTTGCCAAAAGCGATCACTTTAAAAAGTTCGCCCATTTCATGCTGATGTATCAGTTTCTGTACTGCGGCGGCTGCTTGGATGTATTCAACTGAATCTGGGCTGCCGATTTGTGCCAGCAAATCGGTGATGCCGAGATTGAGCAGGAAATAAGATTGGGGCAGGTAGCCGATTAAGTCCAAACCTGATTCTATGCCGGCGCGTGCAATATCGGTGAAATTGACATGTGCAGTCAGATCGGTCAGGCCGATGTTGAAAAATGGGTCATGGATGGTGTGGTGGCGATAGTGGCCGATAAATGTGCCTTCTTTGCGTTGCGGATGGTAATACTGGGCGGCGTCGAAGCCGTAATCGATAAATATCATACCGCCGCGCTGCAATTTGGCGGCCAGGGTTTGGATAAAGGCATATTGTGCAGGATGTAGCTCGCTTGTGTATGAATGGAGGGGAGGGAGGTACAAGGAGGCTGTTTGTATCAGTTCGGCTTGGGTCAATGGTCTGATGGCTTCGATTAGCTCGTCATTCTCTAGGCTCACGCCGATTTGTTGAAACCCTTCATCTTGATAAATCAAGCGTTCCACCGGCATGGCATCCAATACTTCGTTGCCGATGATGATGCCGTCAAAGTGTTCGGGTAATGTGGTGAGGTGGATGACTTTTGTGGCTGCTTCGGGGGAAGTATGTTCAAGAATATGTTGGCGTTGTCTCTCTGCAAGCTCTGCTGATAGTTCGATAATATAGTAATGATTTAGGCCGTCTGAAAGGTTTTGCAAGAGTGTGGCAGCGAGATGACCTGTACCTGCACCAAATTCATAGATATTGCCTGCTGTTTGCGGCAGTAATTCGGCAAGTTGTTTGGCAAGGGTTTGTCCGAATAGGGGGGAGAGGGTGGGGGCGGTAATGAAGTCGCCGTCCGTACCGATTTTATGGCTGCCTCCGCTGTAATAGCCGTATTGAGGTGTGTAAAGGGCAAGCTCCATAAAACGGGAGAAGGGTATCCAGTTTTGATGTTGTTCAATTTCGTTTTTTATAAGCTTGGTCAGGTGTGCTGAAGAGGCTTGTGCATCAGGGGAAGGAAGGGGGAGTTGTGGCTTCATGACTGTTAGATAATGTAAAAAATTTGAATTTGTTTGTATATTATAGCCCCTTGTGAGAGGGGTGGTAATCGGGTGTAAAAATACTATATGTAGTATTTTAAAAACATAAACAATACTAGATATGGTGTTTTATGCCATATAAAATGGCTAGCATATTAATTTGTCATGCATTTTTGTATATATAAGCTATTGAATTTTAAGTGTTTAGTGTTTCATTTCAGATAAAGGGTTGATTTGACCTGATTGCCAAAATTTCTTATAGTGTCGGTTGGTGGGGCATAGTGGGTGAAAGTGGTTACTTTTTCCTAAAAAGTGTTCCGTAGAAGTGAAGACGAAATATTTTAGGAAGGTGGGATTTTTAATCCCACTCTAGTTTTATTTTAATCGAATTTGGGGTGTAATGTGTTTGGCGGTGCTCATGAATTGAGTATGGACAGTAAAGGGCGGTTGGCGATTCCTGCCAAATTCCGCGATATTTTGCTGCGCCGTTATACGCCTGCAATTGTGGTCACACTGGATTCCCGAAAAAAATTATTGATGTACCCCGAGCCCGTTTGGGAAGAAAAAGCCGAGCAGATTTTGAAGTTGAAAGTGGCCGGCAATGAAGCTTTGCAACGGTATCAGAATTTGCTGCTGCACAATGCGGAGATTTTGGAGTGGGATAGCGCCGGACGCGTTTTGATTCCGGCCAATCTGCGCAAACGCGTAGATTTTGAAAAAGAAGTTACTTTGGTTGGCCGTGCAAACCGTATGGAGTTGTGGGGCCGCGAACATTGGGAAGAGGAAATGAATCAGGCTTTGGATATCGATCCTGATGAATTGGCTTTCCAATTGAGTCAAACGGATTTGCAATTGTGAGTAAAGTTGAAAATTATCAGCATGTTACTGTCTTGTTGCATGAGGCGGTGGATGCGTTGGCAATCCGTGAAGATGGGATTTATGTGGACGGTACGTTCGGCAGGGGAGGGCATTCCCGGCTGATTTTGTCGCGTTTGGGCAAGCAGGGTCGTTTGGTTGTTTTTGACAAAGACCCTGAGGCGATTGCGGTAGCCAATGAGCTGGCGGTGCAAGATAAACGTGTCAGTGTCGTACACAATGGTTTTGAAACATTTCAGACGGCCTTGGATGAATTGGGCATCGATAAGATTGACGGTGCGCTTTTTGATTTGGGGATTTCGTCGCCGCAAATTGACGATGGCAGCCGCGGATTCAGTTTCCGCTTTGATGCGCCGTTGGATATGCGGATGGATCCGACTCGCGGGATGTCTGCGGCAGAATGGATTGCAACCGCATCCGAACAGGATTTACACGAGGTAATTAAGAATTATGGTGAAGAGCGGTTTAGTCGCCAGATTGCGCGCGCCATTGTTGCGCAACGCGAGGAGAGTCCCATCGATACAACCCGCAAGCTGGCGCAGCTTGTGGCGCAAAACGTCCGTACTCGTGAGCGCGGACAAGACCCTGCTACGCGCACCTTCCAAGCAGTTCGCATCTTTATTAACCGCGAGCTCGAAGAGGTAGAGGCAGTTTTGCCGCAGGTTGCAGGCCGTCTGAAAGAGGGTGGACGCTTGGCCGTCATTGCGTTCCATTCGCTGGAAGACAGAATTGTGAAGCAGTTTATTAAAAAATATTCGCAACATGCGCCTTTGCCCCGTTGGGCGGTGGTCAAGGAAGCGGATTTGCCTCAACCGCCTTTGAAGGCTGTGGGCAAAGCAATCAAACCGGGTTCGACAGAGACTGAAACCAATCCGCGTGCGCGCAGTGCAGTTTTGCGTGTGGCGGAGCGCAGCAGCGGCGAATTTTCGGTTGTTGACTAGGGAAAGCGTTTCGGCATTGTCGCAAGGGATGTTTCTGTTGACAGGCCGTCTGAAAGTTTGAAATGGGTAAGTTGAATATTTTATTACTGGTTTTGGTGACGGTTTCTGCCTTTGCCGTAGTGTTTAAGCAAAACCAGTCGCGCTTGCACTTTATCGAGTTGGATAAGGCGCAAAAGCGGGAAATTCAGTTGGAACAGGATTACGCGCGCTTGAAACTGGAGCAAGCAAGATTGGCAAACCACAAACTGATTAAAGTGGCGGCCGAAAAGCAACATCTGCTTCCGCCGGGTGCGCATAATACGGCTATGCTGGAACGCAAAAAATAAGAATATAGCCTTGTTTTCAAGGTGTTTACGGGAATTAATAGCTCACTGAGCAGCTAAGTCATGAGAAGTCCAACATGTTAATTAAGAACGAATATAAACCTCAAATGCTGTCTGGAACCACAAAAACAAAAAAACCGCTGACAAGTAACGGACGTATTGGTTTGGTGCTGGGTGCCGTTGCGCTGGCATTTACCGGTCTGTTGGTGCGCGGGGTTTATCTGCAAACCAGTCAGCATGAGTTTTTGAAAAATCAGGGCGACCAACGTTTTGTGCGCACACTTCCGCTGCCTGCATCACGCGGTATGATTACCGACCGCAATGGTGCTACATTGGCGTTGAGTGCGCCTACCGAATCATTGTATGCCATGCCTTCCGGCATGGAGGAAATGCCGACTGACGAGCAGTTAGAAAAACTGTCGGCCATTGCCGATGTGCCTGTTGAAGTTTTGAAAAATAAATTGTCTAAAAAAGACAAAGGCTTTATCTATCTGAAACGTCAACTCAGCTACGAGAAAGCAGAAGAAATCAAAGCATTGGGCATTAAAGGTATCGCATTCCAAAAAGAATTGAAACGCCATTACCCGATGGGCAATCTGTTTGCGCATGTTATCGGTTTTACCAATATCGACGGCAAAGGTCAAGAGGGCTTGGAGCTTTCCCGTGAAGACAGTCTGCGCGGTGAAGATGGTGCGAAAGTCGTATTGCGTGACAACAAAGGTAATATCGTTGACAGCCTCGACTCTCCACGCAACAGCGTGCCTAAAAATGGCCAAGACATGATTTTGTCTTTGGATCAGCGTATTCAAACGCTGGCTTATGACGAGTTGAACAAGGCTGTGGCTTATCACAAAGCCAAAGCGGGTACGGTTGTGGTATTGGATGCGCAAACCGGCGAAATTTTGGCTTTGGTCAACAGCCCTGCTTACGATCCGAATCAACCGGGTCAAGCCAATAGCGAACAGCGCCGTAACCGCGCCGTAACCGATATGATTGAACCCGGTTCTGCAATGAAACCGTTTACCATTGCCAAAGCATTGGATTCCGGTAAAGTGGATGCAACCGATACGTTCAATACCCTGCCTTACAAAATCGGTCCGGCTACCGTACAAGATACCCACGTTTATCCTACTTTGGATGTGCGCGGCATTATGCAAAAATCTTCCAACGTCGGTACCAGTAAACTTTCTGCCATGTTTACGCCTAAAGAAATGTACGATTTCTATCATGATTTAGGTGTGGGCGTGCGCATGCATTCAGGCTTTCCTGGCGAGACTGCAGGTTTGTTGAGAAGCTGGCGCAGATGGCAAAAAATCGAACAGGCAACCATGTCTTTCGGTTATGGCCTGCAATTAAGCCTGTTGCAATTGGCTCGTGCCTATACTGTCTTGACCCATGACGGCGAATTGTTGCCGGTCAGCTTTGAAAAACAAGCGGTTGCACCTAAAGGCAAGCGCGTCATCAAAGCCTCTACTGCGAAAAAAGTGCGCGAGTTGATGGTTTCCGTTACTGAAGCCGGCGGTACCGGTACTGCCGGTGCTGTTGATGGTTTCGATGTAGGTGCGAAAACCGGTACGGCGCGTAAACTGGTTAATGGCCGCTATGTGGACAACAAACACGTCGGTACGTTCATCGGTTTTGCTCCGGCTAAAAATCCACGCGTTATTGTGGCCGTTACCATTGACGAACCGACTGCCAACGGCTATTACGGCGGCGTGGTTGCCGGTCCCGTATTCAAAGAAGTCATGAGCGGAAGCTTGAACATCTTGGGTGTTTCCCCGACCAAGCCTTTAAGTAATACCGCTACCGTCAAAGTACCGTCATAATCCAAACAATCAAAGAGATATTGTTTATGTTCAGCAAGTTAACCCCCTTGGCTGAAACCAACTTTCCGCCTCTGCTGTGTGAAAACGCAGCAGGGCGTTTGTTGCATTCAGACAGCCGACAAATTAAACAGGGTGACATTTTCGTTGCCTGTCAGGG
>NZ_JBQCWZ010000060.1:0-8534 GCF_051956895.1 Neisseria sp. P0021.S006 | reverse complement strand
GACAACACGTCGTTATCAATATTACGCAACAGCGTTTGTTCCTCTACGACAACGGTAAACTGAGCAAAATTTATCCTGTTGCCGTCGGCAAAGCCATGACCCAAACCAATCTGGGCGAACATAAAATCGGTGCAAAAGCCTACAACCCGGTTTGGCACATCCCTAAATCTATCCAAAAAGAACGCAATGACGGCGTTAAAAGCGTACCGGCCGGCCCAAATAACCCGCTGGGCCCGGTATTTGTCCGCCTTGGCGACCCTAAATTAAGCCTTGGCATTCACGGCACCAATGCCCCTGCCAGCGTACCCGGCGTCCGCAGCCATGGTTGCGTGCGCATGAAATCGCCTGATGCATTAGAATTCGCCAAAACCATCGCAACAGGTTCTCCTGCCTCCGTTATCTACCAAATGGCGAGCCTGAACGAAGATGCCAACCAAAACTTGTGGCTGGCTGCCTATCGTGACCCATACGACAAGAAAAACCTTGATACGGCTGCCCTGAAAAAAAGCATTGCCGCTTGGGCAAAAGCGCACGGTAAAACCATTCCAGCCGCGCGTGTGGATGCAATCCTGAAAGGACGCACCGGAGCGGCAAACTGTCTGACCTGCGCCAAAGGCGTGAAACTCAAATCGCCTTTGAAATCTTTGGCATGGACCAGCGGCACGGATGCTTACAGCAAACCTAAAGTCATGCCGAAACAGGCTCCTGCTAAAGATGTGGTATTGCCTCAAGGTACTGAAATCGAAGTCGATGCTACCGACGATGCAAACAAGGCAGCATCCGAACCGAAACAAAGCGTTCGTCCGACTCCGGTGAAACCGGCAAAACCTGCTGCCAAACCGGCAACCACTCCGGCCGACGCTCCTGCTTCTGCAACTAAAGCCGCTTCCGAACCGGCTACTGCCCCAGCCTCTGCTCCTGTGAAAGATGCTCCGGCAAGCAGCGAGCCGGCAGATTTGCTGTTCTAAGCAGAACAAAATACATAGCCAAAGGCCGTCTGAAATGAATTTTTCAGACGGCCTTTTCGTACAACTGGCTATTGGAAATATATGCCCCTCTTGATTCAGACGGCCTTTTTACTTTTCAAATACTCCGACAAACCACGCTCGCGCAAAATACAGCTCGGACATTCATGACAACCACCGACCACGCCGTTATAACAGGTATGCGTATGCTCGCGAATATAATCCAACACACCCATTTCATCCGCCAATGCCCAAGTTTGCGCTTTGGTTAAATACATCAAGGGCGTGTGGATTTGAAAAGCGTAATCCATGGCCAGATTCAATGTGACATTCATCGACTTGACGAACACATCGCGACAGTCGGGATAACCCGAAAAATCGGTTTCGCACACGCCGGCAATGATATGGCGTATTCCCTGCCCTTTGGCGTAAATGGCGGCATACAGCAAAAACAAAGCATTGCGTCCATCTACAAATGTATTGGGCAGGCCGTCTGAAGCTGTTTCAATAGATACCGTATCATCCATCAAGGCGTTATGCGTAATCTGTTGCATCAGGCTCAAATCGAGTACCGTCTGCTTCACGCCCAAATCTTGGGCAATCCAACGCGCGCGCTCCAATTCGATGGCGTGGCGTTGCCCATATTGAAAAGTGATGGCCTGCACATTTTCACGGCCATAGGTTTGAATTGCCTGAATCAGGCAGGTCGTTGAATCCTGCCCGCCCGAAAAAATAACGAGGGCTTGCTGTTTTTCCATTGTAAATTCCTAGTTTTGTTAACGCGGGAGGTTTGCGAACCGCGTGATTCGAAGATTGACGGATTATAACGGATTTCGTCTATAATCACGGCACTTCGTTTTCTTTTATTCTGCATAATGATGAGTATCTACGCCCTGAAACCAAAATTCCAAAACCTGTTGCGCCCCATCGTTAAGAGACTGTATCAAAAAGGCATTACTGCCAATCAGGTAACCCTGTTTGCCTGCGCCGTTTCCATTTTGCTCGGTTTGCTTTTAGCATTGTTTGCAGGTGTATCCACATTATTCTGGCTTTTGCCGATCTGGTTGTTTGTCCGCATGGCACTGAATGCGATGGACGGTATGCTGGCACGGGAGTTCGGTCAACAATCGGCATTGGGTGGCTATTTGAATGAAATCACCGATATTGTCGCCGATGCTGCTTTGTATCTGCCTTTTGCCTTCATCGCGCCCTTCGGCGGCGTACAAATTGCCCTGTTTATTTGGCTGGCGGCAATGACTGAGTTTTGCGGCGTTTTGGGACAAGTTCATGGCAACAGCCGGCGTTATGACGGGCCATTCGGCAAAAGCGACCGTGCATTCTTTATCGGTGCATTGGCAGTATGGTATGCAATCGCCGGCAGCTTCCATCCGACTTTCTATATCCTTATGTGGCTGGCCTGCGCGGCATTGGTTTATACCTGCTACAAACGTGTCATCAATGGCTTGAAGGCCGTCTGAAACCATAAACTATCGGTTTCAGACGGCCTTTTATCCGTCAGCGAAGATCACTTACTGTTTACCCAGTTGACTGTAATCTACCAACATATACTTGGCAGTAATTTTCTGCGAAGCATTACCTTCGTCACCCATTAGAATCATTTGAGGCTTGCCGTTAACGGTAATCGAATCAACAGCTTCAACGTTGGTGATGTGTTGCAGATTAGGCAGAGAGATTTTTTGCTGTTCATCGGTCGGGTTACCGCTCCAAGTCCACAGTTGTGAAAATTTCTGTCCATTCTCATCCTTCACTTCATTGGCAATCACGTAGGTTTTCAACACAGGATCATAGTTGAGGGAACGGATACCGCCGCCATCAATATCAATCACCGCCACTTCATCAAATTCAGGTTTGGCATTGCGCTCAAACACATCTTTCGGATTGCTGATAAATGCGACCAAAGCCATATTGTTGAACTCAGGATCACGGAAGCCCAAAACAAGACGTTTTTTCACCGGATCAAACGCCATGCCCTCAATATTGATTTCTTCAAAAGAAACTTCTGCCTTGGTTCGCTCACGAATCAAATCATGCAGCTTGTGATCGGTTTCCAAAACCTGCGTCAAATTGTCGTAACTGGTCAGCCCCAACACATTGCCGTCTTGGATTTTAAAGCGCATCAGATGTTCGCGGTCGGGTGAGCGGTTGCCTTTACGGGTGCGCGAATGTGAAGTCAGCGCGTAGATAAAGCCTTCATCATCGCGCGCCAAAGCCTCCAAGTCGCTGAGACGGCGTTTGAAACCGGTAATCACGCGCGTATCCAATGCCTCGTCTTCCACAAACCTGCCCGTTTTATCAATGCTGATGATACTGAATGCATGGTTGGGTTCGTCTTCCGCAATCAGCAAATTACCGTCCGGAAGCTGTTGTACGGCGGAAGGCTCGTACACACCGTTAAACATATTGATTCCCAGCGAACGCAGCTCTGCCGCATTGTTGGCCGGCGGTATCAGCAATGACGGCAATGTTTTCACGCCGATAAACGCCACCAGTGAAGCCAGCAAGCCCCAGCGGAATACCGCGTAAGACAAATTGATGTATTTGAACTGTTTGTCCGCCAACAAACCAAGCCAATAAAGATGGTCGCTCATCTTTTCATAGATTTGTTTACGGTCGCCCATAATCTCCTGCATCATTTCCCAATATTGATCTTTTTGCAGTTTCACACGGTCTTCATAAATCAAAATATTAGGTTGGCTGCCGCCAAAAAAGCGCGTTTCGGTACTACTGAGGCGGGTTTTCAAGTCCCGCAGCTTAGAACGGCCGCGGATAAAATCCTTAAACCATGTCCGCGCCGCCTGCATTTTGCCGATACGTTCCGGCGAAGCAGAAAGCAACGCAAACACGATAGATGCGGCGGCAGTAATCATAAACGTACTGGCCGGAATCAAAAATTCGGGCGACGATGAAAAAATAAACGCGCCCGAAATCATCAGAGCAGACACGATAAAACCATTCAGCGAAATCATAATATTCGCTTTGGTTGCCGCCAGCGCCAACAATTCCATCTCCGAGCGTACGGCGTTGCGGAACATGGTTTCCACGCCCTTATTCGTACCCAACAAATCAGGCGCATTCAAATCTTCGGCTTTATTTTTTTTCTTTTTTGCCTTGTCTTTTTTGCGTTTGGCTTTCTTTTCACTTTTTTCAGACGGCATCTCAGGATGTTCAACTGCTTCCTGACCTTCTACCTCCTCCTGAACTTCTACCGTTTCAGCCGCAACCTCAACTTCGTTTTCAACAGTATTGTTTCGATTGCGATCCCAAAAATCAACGTCCTGTTGGGAATCGGCAGATACGCCGTCGTTTAAAGATTTGTCTTGGTCGCCCATCTGCTTCGGCCGACCATTTTCCTTCCAATCATTCAAATCCATATCATGACTCCCAACATCAAACACTTTGAATTAAATGGAAAATAAAAAGCATATTTAGTTCATTTATTTTAGGTAATTTACATGTAGCTTACATTCTTTAAATACCTAAATAGCAAACTGCCGCAGAACCCCAAAGTCCTGCGACAACCCGCTTTGCATCAAAATATTAATAGTCGATGCGTTCTTTAATAATTTTCAAATCAGGATAAGACAAAACAATGTCGTACTCACGACCATCTTTAAAAGCCTCGATATCCAACACAGGCTGACCTCGACGGCTATCGGCTTCAACATCGTGAACTTGATAGCCGCGTTGTTCCAAAATTTTTACGGCTTTAGCACGATTTTGCTCGAAGTTTTTGTCGCTGTAGATTTTGTGTTCGATATAATCACTGGCACCGGCAGTAGCGGCAGACAAAGCAACGATGGCGGTCAATAAAAATTTTTTCATGTTTGATTTCCTTTTTAAATGTGTATTCGGGTTTCGATGGATGTATTAAAACATGACAAAATTAGCAGTTAATTAGTGCTTGGTTAAACGCAGTAAAGGCCGTCTGAAAACTATTCAGACGGCCTAAGCGATTCCCCTTCAGAAGAAATAAGAGAAAAAATTTGGCAACAATATGATAACGATAAGTCCCGTCTGACTGTGTTTCGTAAATTAATTGCAAAACAAAGAGTTTATGATGATATGTCGGTAGTAGTTTGTAAGGTTATCCACCCCCTATCTAACCCTTTTCACAATCACTGTCATCAGTTTTAAGTGAAATTTGAAACCATCTTTTACCATTTCTCTCCATCATTGCATTCGTCCGTCTATCGGATAGTCATTGCATTTATTCGATATGTCATGATACTGTTCAAAAAATATGAATATTAGGAGTTTCTCATGTCCGAACAGCAAAAATTCTTTTCTACCCAAGACGGTACTTCGCTTTTCTACCGCTATCGCCCTGCTGCTGATGGTTCTTCCGACAAAGCCATTGTGCTGTTCCATCGCGGGCATGAGCACTCCGGCCGGATGATGTTTGTGGCAGATGAGCTAGGTTTTGATGATTTTGCCTATTTTGCTTGGGACGCGCGCGGTCATGGTTACAGCCCTGGTGAACGCGGCGATAGTCCGAGTATCGGTACTTCGGTTGCTGATGTAGATGATTTTATCCGACACATTCAAAGCGAATACGGCATCAAACCTGAAAACATCTGCGTGATTGCACAAAGTGTTGGTGCGGTATTAGTTTCTACTTGGTTGCACGATTACGCGCCGAAAATCCGTTGCGCCGTATTGGCTTCGCCTGCGTTCAAAGTCAAACTCTATGTTCCGTTTGCCCGTACCGGTTTGAAAATTATGCAAAAATGGCGTGGCAATTTCTTTGTCAACAGCTACGTCAAAGCCCACTATCTGACCCACAATGTCGAACGTCAAAAAAGCTACGACAATGATCCGCTGATTGCCCGCGCTATTTCTGTGCGCATCCTGCTGGGTTTATATGAGGCGGCCGAGCGCGTCGTTGCCGATGCACAAGCGATTACTACGCCTATACAACTGTTGATTTCAGGCAGCGATTGGGTTGTTCATCACAAACCGCAACACGATTTCTACAACCGCTTAGGCAGCCATATTAAAGAGCGCCATATCCTGCCCGGTTTCTACCACGATACGTTAGGCGAGCAAGACCGTGAAATCGCATTTGTCGAAATGCGCCGTTTTATCCGCGAGCGTTTCAATCAGCCTTTGCAACAAGTCGATCTGACTCAAGCGCACTTGTTTGGAGACAGCCGTCGCGAAGCCGACGAACTGGCTACGCCTTTGCCTGTTTGTACGCCTCGCGGCGCATTTTGGGCAACATATCGCGCCTCGCTCAAACTGGGTTCACGCTGGAGTGAAGGCTTGAGAATCGGTCAAGAAACAGGTTTTGATTCGGGTAGCACGCTGGATTATGTCTACCGCAATCAACCGCAAGGCAGCAACGCTTTCGGTGTATGGGTGGACAAATACTATCTCAACGCCATCGGCTGGCGCGGCATTCGCCAACGCAAAGTCAATATCGGCAAAGCCATTCAGACGGCCTCAGCTAAATTGCGTGAAGCAGGCAAACCTGTACACGTTTTGGATATCGCGTCCGGTCATGGCCGCTATGTATTGGATGCCCTGACTGCCGACACATTGCCTGATTCCGTACGCTTGCGCGATTACAGCCCGATTAATGTCGAAGCCGGCCGCAAACTGATTGCAGAACGCGGCTTGCAAAACACGGTAACCTTCAATGAAGTCAATGCTTACGACCGCGCCAATTATCATGATTTACAGCCGCGCCCTACCCTAGGCATCGTCTCCGGCTTGCACGAATTGTTTGCCGACAACGATTTGATTTTAAACTCGCTCTACGGCTTTGGAGAAGCCATTGAAACCGGCGGCTACCTGATTTACACCGGCCAGCCGTGGCATCCGCAACTGGAAATGATTGCCCGCGCCCTGACCAGCCACAAAGCAGGCAGCCCAAACTGGGTAATGCGCCGCCGCAGTCAGCAGGAAATGGATCAGTTGGTTGAAAAAGCCGGTTTTGAAAAAATCCATCAATGGATAGACGAAGACGGTATTTTCACCGTGAGCTTGGCAGTGAAGAAATAAAAATAAAGGCCGTCTGAACAATTTTTTAACTTTCAGACGGCCTTATTTAAACCATGTACCTATCCATGAAACCTACCCTCAAAACCTCCCTACTCAAGCTGATTTCAGTCGGTATCCTGTTCTACACCAGCTACGGCCTCTCCAACCATTACGCGGCATCGCTGGACTATGTACCTGAAATCGCTTTTGCATGGGAGAGCAATATTCCGTTTTGGGCATGGACGATTGTGCCTTATTGGTCGCTGAACCTGATGTATGCCGCGGCATTTTTTCTTTGCCGTGATACACATGAACAAAACCGATATGTAGCGCACCTTGTAGCCGCCCAACTGATTGCGACTGCTTGCTTTGTGCTGTTTCCGCTGCGTTTCGGGTGGCCTAAACCGCCTGCCGATGGACTGTCAGGCTGGCTGTTTGATTCATTGGCTGCATTTGATTTGCCGTACAACCAAGCGCCATCTTTGCATATTGCGTTGGCAATTATCGTGGGTGCATTTTATTGGACGCGCTTTCCCAAAATCCGCCTGCCTCTTTTCTTATGGCAAAGCCTGATTGCCCTGTCGGTACTGACAACTTATCAACATCATTTTATTGACGTGCCGACAGGAGCATTGCTTGGCTGGCTGGTGTTGTGGGCTTTCCCGCGTCAGATGACTTCGCCGTTAAGACTGGGCTTGAGTGATGTACGCTCAAGAAGGATTGCGTTGCTGTATTTACTTGGCGCGTGTTTGACGGCTTTGCCTGCGCTGCTGGGTGGTGTGTGGCTGTGGTTGATATGGATTAGCGTGTCTTTACTGATGGTATCCTTTGCCTATTTGACTGGAAATGCAAACATATTCCAAAAACAGGCTAACGGTAAATTATCGGTGGCAGCGACGGTTTTACTATTGCCTTATCTGGTGAGCGTACGGCTAAACATGGCGTATTGGTTACGCGGTAAAGCGAAAACGGCACCAGTCCGCAATGATGTATTAATTGGCAGCGTTTTAGGGATTTCAAACCATTTGCCTGTCGTATTGGATGTATGCGCCGAATATCCCTGCCGTAGCTATCAGGGAGCATATCGCGCTCTGCCTTTACTGGATATGGTAACGCCGTCTGAAAACGATTTGGTTCAGACGGCCTTGATATTGGAAACCTTGCGCCAAAAACACGGCAAAGCGCTGGTATGTTGCGCTTTGGGTTATGGAAGAAGTGCCGCAGTGGTGCTGACGTGGCTGCTGGTCTATGGTGGCTGCAAAAACTTGGCGCAAGCGAAGGCCGAACTCAAACAGGCTCGGCCGCAAATGGTATTATCGCCGGCCACCGCCCAAGCAGTTGAAGCTGCGGCCAACCGTTTAAAACAAGGATAATGATGGACAACGCAACCGACAGCCGTATTACTGCCCACCTGCTCTCTACCGCACATTATGTTGCCGCCTGCAATGCCTTGCTGCTCGCCTTGTCGGCAAAATATGGCGGCGCATGGTTTGCGGTGCAACTTGTCTTGGCAGCAGTTTTGCTGTACTGCCATATCCGCATTCACTTCGACCGTCGCGTGTTCCA
>NZ_JBQCWZ010000059.1:0-8670 GCF_051956895.1 Neisseria sp. P0021.S006 | reverse complement strand
AACGACATTTTGATGCCGACGTTGACCGCCAGTTCGTGGCAGGCGCGGGCGAAGGATTCTACGCCTTCTGCCGGTGTGCTGCATGGCAGGCCTAAGGTACGGGCGATTTCCTGATATTTCAGGTCGGCTTTGTAGTAGTTGTACTTCGGCCAAGTGGCGGTTTTCTGCGGACGCGTGCCGTTGTAGCGGATGACGTGCGGCAGCAGGATGGCGTTGGCACGACCGTGCGGAACATGATATTTGCCACCGATTTTGTGTGCCATCGAGTGGTTGATGCCTAAGAACGCATTGGCAAACGCCATGCCTGCGATGGTGGAGGCATTGTGCATATGCTCGCGCGCTTCAGGATCGGCCGCACCGTGTTTGTAGGAGCGTTCGAGATATTGGAACACGAGCTTAATGGCTTGCAGGGCGAGGCCGTCTGTAAAGTCGTTCGCCAGTACGGAAACGTATGCTTCTACGGCGTGGGTCAGTACGTCCAAACCGGTATCGGCGGTTACACCTGCCGGAACTGTCATGGTAAAAGCAGGATCGACAATCGAAATGGTCGGTGTCAGTGAGTAGTCGGCAATCGGATATTTTTTGTCGCCGTCGCTGATGACGGTAAACGGCGTCACTTCGGAGCCTGTACCCGACGTGGTAGGAATGCCGATAAATTTGGCTTTGCGGCCCAATTCAGGGAAACGGAATGCGCGTTTGCGGATGTCCATGAATTTTTGCACCAAGTCTTCAAAATCGACTTGCGGCTGCTCGTAGAAGAGCCACATGGCTTTGGCCGCGTCCATCGGCGAGCCGCCGCCCAGCGCAATAATGGTGTCCGGCTGGAAGCTGCGCATCAAATCCGTGCCTTTATAGACGGTTTGGACGCTCGGATCGGCTTCAACGTCAGTAAACAGCTGGATGGTCACTTTGTTTTTGCGTTGATGCAGTTGATGGGTGATTTTATCGACAAAGCCCAGGTCAACCATCGAACGGTCGGTCACAATCATGACTTTTTCGCAGTCTTTCATGTCTTGCAGATATTGGATGGAATCGCGTTCAAAATAGATTTTGGCGGGCACTTTGAACCATTGCATGTTGTTTCTCCGACGGCCTACTTTTTTGATGTTTAACAGATTGACTGCGCTGACGTTGCCGCCGACGGCGTTTTTACCGTAAGAGCCGCAACCGAGGGTCAGAGAAGGCAGGAAGGCATTGTACACGTCGCCGATGCCGCCGAAGGTGGAAGGCGAATTCCAAATCACGCGCAGCGCTTTGACGCGGGAGCCGAACGTTTTGACCAATTCTTCGTCGGCGGTATGGATGGCGGCGGAGTGTCCCAAGCCGTCAAAGGCGACCATTTCTTCGGCGAACTTCAAACCTTGTTCGGTCGAATCCGCCTTAATCATGGCCAAAACAGGCGAAAGTTTCTCGCGGGTCAGCGGCTCGTTCGGGCCGACTTCGCGGCATTCGGCGATGATGATGTTGGTTTTTTCAGGTACCTTAAACCCAGCCTGCTCGGCAATCCATGCCGCCGGTTTGCCCACTACCGCAGAATTGAGTTTCGCCCCGCCGCAGCTGGCGCAATTCGCCGTTACGCCGAAGATAAACTCTTCGAGCATGGCTTTTTCTTTTTTGTTGGCGAAGTACACGCCGTAGGATTTGAACTCTTCGGCCAACTCTTTGTAAATCTCTTTATCGGCAATCACCGCTTGCTCGCTGGCGCACACCATGCCGTTATCGAAAGATTTCGACATCACAATATCGTGCGCCACCTGTTTGATGTCCGCCGTTTTTTCAACATAAGCAGGTACGTTGCCCGCCCCGACGCCGAGCGCAGGTTTGCCGCAAGAATACGCCGCTTCCACCATCGCATTGCCGCCGGTCGCCAAAATCGTTGCCACGCCCGGATGCTTCATCAGCGCGGAAGTGCCTTCCATAGACGGTTTTTCAATCCACTGGATACAGTTTTCCGGCGCGCCGGCCGCAATTGCCGCATCGCGCACAATACGCGCGGCATGGGCGGAACACTGTTGGGCGGACGGGTGGAACGAGAAAATAATCGGATTGCGGGTTTTCAGCGCAATCAGGGATTTGAAAATGGTGGTGGAAGTCGGATTGGTCGTCGGCACAATACCGCAAACCACGCCGACCGGATCGGCGATTTCGGTAATACTGGTTACATCGTTTTCGCTGATGACGCCCACGGTTTTCAAATCGCGCAGGCGGCGCACGACGTTTTCGCAGGCAAACAGGTTTTTCGTCGCCTTATCCTCAAACACGCCGCGTCCCGTTTCTTCGACCGCGTGCATGGCGAGTACACCATGTTTGTCCAGCGCGGCGATAGAGGCTTTGGCAACAATAAAGTCAATCTGCTCCTGATCTAGCTTAAGAAACTCGTCCAATGCCCGTAAACCCTTGTCAACCAGGCTGTTTACCTCGGCTACGGCTGGGCTGACGACGTTGTCGGCTGATGCGTTCATGGTGTATCTCCTTAATAAAAGGTGGCAATAAGGTCAATAAATTTTCACTACGATAACTATAGGTAATTTAGTTACATTTTGCTTTGACCTAAATCACAAACCATGATTGAACTTTTCAGACGGCCATTTTATCGTTTATTCATTTTAATTCTTTGAAGTATAATATTTTTATCTATACGAAAACAAAGACGGTTATTCTTCGTCGCTTTCCTCAGTAATTAAGATAAAAACAGAAAATTGATGTATTAAAATTACAGACGCAAATAAAAAGGCCGTCTGAAAATATTTTTTCAGACGGCCTTTTTTGCTTTGCCTTTTATTGGCTGATGTCTTCCAGCGTACGGCCTTTGGTTTCTTCACCCAATACCAAGATTACCGCCACAATCAGCAGCATAACCAGGGCAAACATCATAAAGATATTGCCGAAGCCGCCGCTATTGCCTACCATCGCCGCTACTACCATGGGGGCGAGTATGCCGCCGATACGGCCGATGGCGCCTGCCCAGCCGGATGCGAAGGCACGGAAGCGCAAGGGGTAGAGTTCGGGGGTGTAGGTGTACAAAACGCCCCATGCGCCCAAGTTGAAGAAGGACATCAGGCTACCCCAAACCATGACTTCGGCCGCAGTGGTGCTTTGCCCGAAAAACCATGCGCACACGGCGCAAGCGGCCAGGAAGCCTGCCAGCGTTGCTTTGCGGCCGATTCTCTCCACCAAAGCCGCGGCAGCTATATAGCCGGGCAGTTGCGCAACAATCATCACCAACACATATTCAAAGGTTTTGACCACGGTATTGCCCTGCTCGACCAGCAGTTTGGGCAACCAAGTAAAAATGCCGTAATACGAAAACACGATGCCGAACCAAACCAGCCACAGCATCAGCGTGCGCCGTGCAAACGGATGTTGCCAAAGTTGGAAGAAGCGGATGCGTTCACGCGGGGCGGCCGGTGCGGCAACGGCTTCTATCGGAGGCGTTATGCCCGATTGAATTTCCAGCGCGGATACTAAATGGTGCGCTTCGTTGGTTTTGCCGCGGGAAAGCAGGTAAGGCACGGATTCGGGAACGAATTTCAACACCAACGGCACATAAAACAGGGGCAAGGCGCCAAATAAAAACGCGCTGTGCCAGCCGGTCTGCGGAATAAAGAAATAAGACACCAGCGCGGCTGAGAGCCAGCCCAAGCCCCAAAAGCTTTCCAGCAAAACAATAAAACGGCCGCGTACTTTCGGCGGCGCATATTCGCTGACCAGCGACACGGCGACGGGCAGTTGACCTCCCAAGCCGACGCCGACAAAAAAGCGGCACACCAGCAAAACCGTCAAATCAGGCGCAAGCGCGCACAAACCTGTGGCAATGCTGTACACCACCATCGTGCCGGCAAAAACGGTTTTCCGTCCGAACCTGTCCGCCAGCCAGCCGCTAAATACCGCGCCCAAAGCCATGCCGACAAAGGCAATGCTGACAATCCAGCCTAACTGCGCCGGAGCCAACGCCCAATCTTTGCCCAAAGCAGGCAATACAAACGACACCAAGCCTGTATCCATGGCATCAACAGCCAACCTATGCCGACCAAGACCAGAAGTTTGTAATGAAATCGGGAAGGCGGCAGATTGTGCAGCCGTGTCAGAATATCCATAGTTTCTTTCCTTTGTTTGCGTATTATTGAATTGGGTTTTATCAATAAATGCTTTAATTTCAGTAACAAACCTAAAACCAAGACATTGTATCGATTTTAACATTGGTACCATATGCAAAGAATAGGAAGCGCGTGTTTTTTAGATATTTTTATCGCCAGAACCGCACGCCCTATTAAAACTCTGAATAAGGGTTAACGGCAGGCCGTCTGAAACCGATGCTCCGGGTTTCAGACGGCCTGCCGTTTTTTGCAAAGGCTTCATGCTTGGGTTATGATGTTTATTTGTAATATGTAAACAGATGATTGCCTGTTTTTACATAACAGGCCGTCTGAAACAACGGAGAACGATATGAATGCGGTTGTAATTGCGGTCATCATCATGCTTGTGCTGTCTTTATCGCGCGTGCATGTGGTGCTCAGCTTGGCTGTCGGCGCGTTTGTCGGCGGCTTGGTGGCCGGTATGCCTTTGGAAAATGTAACCAACGCGGCCGGCGATGTGGTGCAGCAAGGGATTATTCCTGTTTTTAACGAAGGTCTGAAAGGCGGGGCGCAAATCGCGCTGTCTTATGCCATGCTCGGCGCGTTTGCCATGGCCATCACGCATTCCGGCCTGCCGCAACAGCTCGCCGGCGTGATTATCCGCAAACTCAACGGCGGTGAAGGCAATGCGAAAGGCGAAGGCGCGGTCAAATGGCTGCTGCTGGCGATTATTTTGTGCATGGGCGTGATGAGCCAAAACGTTGTGCCGATTCATATCGCGTTTATCCCGATGATTATTCCGCCGCTGCTGTTGGTATTCAACCGTTTGAAACTCGACCGCCGCTTGGTGGCCTGCGTGATTACGTTTGGTTTGGTAACGACTTATATGTTTCTGCCTTACGGTTTTGGCGCCATCTTCTTGAACGACATCATGTTGGGCAATATCCGCTCGGCAGGCATGGACACCAGCGGCATCAATGTGATGCATGCAATGGCGATTCCGGCTTTGGGCATGGTGTCCGGCTTGCTGCTGGCCTTTTTGCACTACCGCAAGCCGCGCATTTATCAAAACAATACCACTGACACGGAAGACAACCGCGCAGCAGTGCAACAACAAGAGCCTTCAACCTATCGCAGCTTGGTGGCGGCCGTGGCGATTGCCGTGTGTTTTGCCATTCAGCTTTCGTACGATGGTTCGCTGGTATTGGGCGCGATGTTGGGCTTTGCCGTGTTTATGATGTTGGGCGTGATGAACCGCTCCGCCGCCAGCGATGTGTTCGGCGAAGGCATCAAAATGATGGCGATGGTCGGCTTTATTATGATTGCGGCGCAAGGTTTTGCCGCCGTCATGAACGCGACCGGCGAGATTCAGCCTTTGGTCGAACACAGCATGGCTTTGTTCGGAAGCAATAAAGGCATGGCCGCCTTTACCATGCTGTTTGTCGGCCTGCTGGTAACCATGGGCATCGGCTCGTCTTTCTCCACCTTGCCGATTATTACCGCGATTTATGTGCCTTTGTGCATCAGCTTGGGCTTCTCCCCAATGGCTACCGTGGCCATCGTCGGCACGGCAGGCGCGCTGGGCGATGCGGGTTCCCCCGCTTCCGACTCGACACTCGGTCCGACCATGGGTTTGAATGCCGACGGTCAGCACGACCACATCCGCGATTCGGTTATCCCGACCTTTATCCACTACAATATCCCGCTGATGGTTGCAGGCTGGATTGCCGCGATGGTGCTGTAATATGAGCGATATTCAGGAATTGGAACACCGCGTCACCGAGCTGGAAATTCAGACGGCCTTGCAGGAAGATTTAATCGGCAGCCTGAACGACACCATCGCCAAGATGCAACAGGCTTTGGATTTGCAACAAGGTCAGTTGCGGCTTCTGTATCAACGGATGCAGGACAAAGGCGCAAACGGCGAACGCGAACCGTACAGCCTGCGCGACGAGATTCCGCCGCATTATTGATAAACTAAAAAAGGGCATGTTTGATACATGCCCTTTTCTTTCATAGCAAAGGCCGTCTGAAAGTCAATCAAGCTTTCAGACGGCCTTTTAAACAATCAAACCTTACAAACAAGCCAATTCGTTGGCCATTTGCTGCTCGACGGTTTCACGTTGGCGGATAAGTTTGTATCCGCTGCCGTCAACCAATACTTCCGCCGCACGGTTGCGCGTGTTGTAGTTACTCGCCATGCTTGAGCCATACGCACCGGCGCTGCGGATAAGCAGCAAATCCCCTTCTTCGCAGGCGATGGTGCGGTCTTTGCCGAGAAAGTCGCCGGTTTCGCAAATCGGGCCAACGATATTGGCCGTCAAAGGCTCAATGTCTTTGGTTTCGACCGCTTCGATGTGATGATAGGCATCATAAAGCGCCGGACGCATCAAATCGTTCATCGCCGCATCGACCATCACAAAGTTTTTCTCTTCGCCATGTTTTACGAATTCGACTCGCGTCAATAACGCGCCTGCATTGCCAACCAAACTACGACCTGGCTCGAGGACCAGTTTCAGACGGCGTGTGCCGATCAGTTTTTGAACGGCTTGGGCATACGCGCCCAAATCAGGCACATTTTCGTCTTGGTAAACAATGCCGACACCGCCGCCCAAGTCCAAGTGTTCCAACACAATGCCTTCGTCTGCCAGTTGGTCGACCAAGGCCAAAATACGTTCGCAGGCTTCGATGAGCGGGCTGAGGTCGGTCAGTTGCGAGCCGATATGGCAGTCGATACCGACAATTTTCAAATGGCTTTGTAGGGAAACATGACGATAGGCCTCAAGCGCATCGGCATAGGCAATACCAAATTTATTGGCTTTCAAACCGGTGGAGATATAAGGATGAGTTTTGGCATCGACATCAGGATTGACGCGCAGGGAGACCGGAGCGACTTTCCCCAAACGCGCGGCAACCTTTTGAATACGGTCGATTTCGGGAATGCTCTCCATATTAAAGCATTTCACGCCGGCATTCAGCGCAAATTCAATTTCTGCCTCACTCTTGCCCACACCGGAAAAAATCGTTTTCGCCGCATCGCCGCCGGCCGCCAAAACGCGCGCCAACTCGCCGCCGGACACAATGTCAAAACCGCTCCCCAAAGAAGCAAAGTGTTTGATGATGTTCAGGTTGCCATTCGCTTTAACCGCGTAGCAGACAAGCGGATTTAAAGCGGAAAACGCGGTTTGGTAGTTTTCAAATGCCTCGGTCAGCGCAGATTTGCTGTACACATAAAGCGGCGTACCAAACTCTTCGGCAAGGTGTGTATAAGGGAGTTGTTCGCAGAATAAGGTCATGTTTGTGAATCTTTTTTAGTCGTTGGTTTGAGTGGTCGGTTCTTTGGCCGTATCGAATTTCAAGCCAGTCTGAATCACGCCGAAGCGCGCCTTGTCGCCTTCTTTGGGCAGGTAGAGGTCGCCTTTGTAGCCGCAGGCAGAAAGCAGCAGAGCCGTTGCCGCTGCAAAAAATACGCCGTATTTCATCAGTAAAACTTTCTTCATCATTACGAATGTGGCAAGATTCGGTATCTTAAACAAAAACCACACAAAAAGCCATGATGACCGAAAGCGAATTCATCCGCATGAGCGAAGAATTGTTCGAACACATCGAAGACCAAATCGACGAAAACGGCTGGGATTTCGACTGCCAGTTTGCCGGAAACGTACTGACCATCGAAGCCGAAGACGGCACGCAAATCATCGTCAACCGCCACACGCCCAACCAAGAATTGTGGATTGCCGCCAAAAGCGGCGGCTACCATTTCGCCGAGCAAAACGGCAAATGGCTGGCAACGCGTGACGGACGGGATTTCTACGACGTTTTAAACGAAGCCCTGAGCGCGGCTTCGGGCGAAGCAATTGAGATTGCGGAATTGTGATTCAGTCTTCAAATATCCCTAACTAAAAATCTATTTACCTCAAAGGATACCCAAATGCCCCTACTAGATAGTTTCAAAGTCGACCACACCCGTATGCACGCCCCTGCCGTACGCGTGGCAAAAACCATGACCACGCCCAAAGGCGACACTATTACCGTGTTTGACCTGCGTTTCTGCATTCCCAACAAAGAAATCCTGCCTGAAAAAGGCATTCACACGCTGGAGCACCTGTTCGCAGGCTTTATGCGCGACCACTTAAACGGCAACGGCGTCGAAATCATCGACATTTCCCCGATGGGCTGCCGTACCGGTTTCTACATGAGCCTCATCGGTACGCCCGACGAGCAAAAAGTAGCCGACGCATGGCTCGCTTCAATGCAGGATGTTTTGACCGTTCAAGACCAAAGCAAAATCCCCGAGCTGAACGAATACCAATGCGGTACTTACCTGATGCACTCGCTTGCCGAAGCACACGAAATCGCCCAAAACGTTTTGGCACGCAAAGTCGCCGTCAATAAAAACGAAGAGCTGACATTGGACGAAAGCCTGTTGAACGCTTAATCCGCCATGACAGCAAAGGCCGTCTGAAACTTTATATGACAAGTTTCAGACGGCCTAAGACCTTTTATTCCAATTTTCAACCTTTCAGCCACAGTTTTACACCGCCTAAAAATAAGTTGGCGGATGCTGACAGTGTACATAGTATAATTACACTTT
>NZ_JBQCWZ010000058.1:0-8803 GCF_051956895.1 Neisseria sp. P0021.S006 | reverse complement strand
TATGGTCTTGTTTGGTCAAAAAACGAAGCAGGTTGGCGGAAACCTGTTTACGACCCATAAATAAGATTTTCATGGAGAAATGTCCCTTATGCATTTGCTTTTTCGGTGGCGGAAGTTGTCAGTGTAGTCAATTCTTCCAGGGTGTTTATCCAAAGGGTGGGCTGGTATTCACGGCCGTATTGCTCGGGCTCGGCTTGATGAATATTGTGCGGCTTAGGCATGATGCCTATGGAGAGCCAACCCAGTTTGTTGGGTGCGACAAAATCTTTTTTGATGTTGTCGCCGATGTAAATAAAACGTTTTGCGGCCGGATATTTGTTTTGCAGGAAAACGAAACGCTTGTCGTCGGGCTTTTCCGATTGCATGGCTTCCGAAATCAAAATGTCGTCAAACAAATCGGTCAGGCCCAAGGCCTGTATTTTCAACCGCTGTGTCAGGCTGCGGCCGTCTGTAATCAGGGCGCGTGCGGCAAAAGGGCGCATCAGCTTTCGTAAAAAAGACGGTTCGACATAGGGTCGGATGGCAGGCCGATGCAGCCGATATTGCCACAAGAGTGATTGTTTCTCTAATTCGTTTAATTTGCAATGATGACACAAATTGTCGAGCCAGTCTTTACTTTTATTGTCGGCAATTTCATATAGTACGCCGGCATTGTATTGCGGATAAAGCGACGTAATCATCTCTACAACTGTCCGTATTCCGGAGCATTTGTAGTCATGTTCGGAGTAAAGCGTATCGTCAAGGTCAAAAACGATGACGGATTCTTCCGGCTTAATCATGTTCTCTTACCAAAACCTTAGCATCATAACGAAGCATGATTAAATTGTTTTCCCAGTCGTCGGAGAAGGGAATGTCTTGTTCGCCGATATATTCTTGAATCAGCCAGCCCGGATAGTTGCCGCCTGCGGCGTAGGTCAGTGGGAAACCGCCGCCGAAACGCGGGTTGATTTCCACGCCGTAGGTCGTATTGTCGGTTTTGCTGACGAAGAACTGCGCGGTAATGCAGCCGCGTGCGCCTTCCAATACGGCCATTTTTTCAACCAGCTCTTTATACAGGGCATTGCGTCGGGTTGCGCCTTTGCTGACTTCACCGGTGCGCACTTCCAAACGTTCGCGAGGAATGGCGCATTTCAGACGGCCTTGACGGTCGTAATACATATCGACGGTAAACTCGGAGAAAGTATTCTCAATATCGATGTATTGGGCGAACATCATTTTCGGGTCTTCGGTAATGTCGACAGTCAAATCAGCCGGTGTGTTGATTTTTTTCGCACCGATGGCGCGGCTGCCGTCATAAGGCTTGGCAAAACATGGGAAAACCAGGCGGTCCCGTTCGTAAATTTCAGGCGAACGGATGCCGTATTGTGCAAACAGGCCTGCGGTCAGGCGCTTGTCGCGGCACAGGGTAATCAGTTTTGCATCCGAAATGACAATATGTATTCCTTCAGCTTCAAAACGGTCACGTGCTTCGGCCAGTTTGAGCAGCTCGGTATCGATGGTTGGCACAATCAGACCGATGTCGTGTTGTTTGGCCAGCTCGAAAATGCTGTCAATGTATTCGGCTGCATCGATGCGCGGCACGCTGAAAGCGCGGTCGGCAACATGGCAGGCAGAAGACATGTGGGGGTTGAGGTCAGTAGCAAAAACGCCGATGCCGTCTGAAAAACGTGCGGCTTCGGTTTGGAAGTCCTGCACCAATTCGACACGGCGACCTGCCGACAGAATCAGTATGTTATTTTTTTTCATCAGTTTTATTACCCGTGAAATAAGGCATGGTGGCTTCTCCTTCGGCTGAGATGCCTTCTTTGACGAAGACTTTTTTAACCGTCAGGAACAAAATTTTGATATCCAGCCAAAAGCTGAAGTTGTCGATGTACCAAACATCGTGGGCGAATTTTTCATCCCATGAAATGGCGTTGCGGCCATTGACTTGCGCCCAACCGGTCACGCCCGGTTTCATTTCGTGGCGGCGGTTTTGGAAGTCGTTGTACAACGGCAGGTAGTGCATCAGCAGCGGACGAGGTCCAACTAGACTCATCTCGCCTTTTAAGACATTCCATAATTCAGGAAGTTCGTCCAAACTGGTGGCGCGTAATTTTTTGCCGAAATCGGTCAGGCGTTCGCTGTCCGGTAGAGGGTTGCCGTCTTTATCGATTGCATCGCGCATGGAGCGGAATTTAATCATTTTAAACGGTTTGCCATCCTTGCCCGGTCGCTCTTGGATGAAGAACACAGGCGAGCCTAAGTTTTTGCGGATGAGGTACACCAAAATCAAAAACACAGGCGACAGGATAATCAGCCCTGAAGCAGAGGCAATAATGTCAAACAGGCGTTTGAAAAATTTATTCATGAGCTAATCTTTCAATCAGGTTGACGATTTTTTGATAGGCAACGTCGCGTTTGAAGCGGCGGACGATTTCTTCGGACTGAACAGGATCGTTTTTGCGCTTCAAAATATCTTTGGCGGCTTGAACGAAACCGTCCACATCACCGGAACGATAGTTCGCATGCGGCAGCAGGGTAAGGACTTCGGCAACTTCGTCGTTGACCTGGCTGTTCAGAATCGGTTTTTGCAAAGCCATATAGTCGGACAGTTTGTTGGTAATCGACTGCATGGCGTAAGAGTGGATGGCGTTGACGGAAATGTCGCAGCCTTTGGCGACCGACATCATTTCGGCGTAAGGAATGTAGCCGTAAAACTTGATGCCGTCGCAGGCATATTGTTTGAGCCTGTCAAAATCGGGGCCGCCACCCATGATGTGCAATTCGACGTTTTCGCCGGCATCCAACAGCTTGCGAACGCCTTTGCACACAGTTTCCACGTCATAGCTGTAACTGAGCGTGCCCAAGTAGAAAAAGCGGGTTTTGTCGTCGCCAAAATCTTTGGCAGGCGCGGCATCGAGTTTGGGAAAATCCGCGCCGATATAAACGACTTCGCCAGGTACGTTCGGATTGGCTTCTTTGGCGCGGTCGAGATAAGTCTGCGATACGGCAACCAGTGCGTCGGCGTAGCGGTAGGCTTGGTTGGCGCGTGAAGCAAAGGGCAGCAGGTTGTGCGGTACTTTTTTCAAAAACGGTATGACCGAGGAGAAAGACTCCGGCCATACATCCTGCACATCGACAATCAGTTTGTAACCCAAACGCGCTTTGTGTTTGCCCAACAGCAGGTTGGTGGCAATCAGCGGATAGGCGGAAAAGACGACGTCTTGTTCGCCCGGACGGCAGTTTTCCAACCATTGTTCAAAATGTTTGACGAAGCGGTGATGGCTGGTCACGCGTCCCAAAGACACGTTTTTGCTGTATCCGCTTTCTTCCAACAGTATGACTTTCAGACGGCCTTGTGAGGCAGCCTCGGCATCTTCGGGCCGTCTGAAAGATTTGTCGTAGTGCTTGAAGTTGCTGGTAATCAGCAACACGTCATGCGACTGCGACAACAGCTCGGCAAGATACCAGAAGCGGTTGAAATGCGGCTCGGACGGTAGCGAGCAATAAGGGGCGACGATGGTAATGTTCATGTTTCAGACGGCCTTACATTTCGTACGCAGCCATGGTGGTGCGGTAGATTTCATCGTCGGAGCATAAGGTCTCAACGTGTTTGTGCAGGGCTTTGCCCATTTGACCGCGCAACTCAGGATGCTTGATGAGTGTATCGACGGCTTCGATAAACGCTTCGTCATCGCCGAAAGGAATGCAGTAGCCGGTTTGGCCGGTGATGACCATTTCCGAAATACCCGCCATGTTGTAGGTCACGACAGGTGTGTCGTAAAGGCCGGCTTCCAAAATATTGTTGCCGACACCTGCGCCGTGGTCGCCCACGCAATGCGGCGTGTTCACCAAAATATCGACTTCTTTGAAGTAGCCGGTCAAATCGCGGACGCCGCCGAGGAAGGTAACTTGGTCTTCAATGCCCAAACGTTTGGCTTGGGCTTTGAGGTTGTCCATTTCTTCGCCGATGCCTGCAACGTTAAGGCGTACAGGCATGCCGCGGTCAACCATTTTCTTCAAAATGTCCAGCATTAAATGCACGGCGCGGACGGTATCTAAACGGGAAAGTGTGCCCAGTTGGACATAGTCTTTGACCGTTTTTTCAGGAACGAAATCTGCTTTGTGCAGGGCGTTGTAAGTGTAGGTAATGCGGTTGGCAGGGAAACCGTAACGGATGAGTTTTTCGCGTTCGTGTTTGCAGTTGCCGATAATGTACACGCCCAGCTTGTCGAAAAGCTTGGCAATTTTCGGATAAGTTTCCGGATCAAGGCCGCGCGCGTGGTAGAACACTTTGGTTTTCGGTGAAGCGAACTTGGCCGCAATGGCGCAGGCCGGAACGATACGCGCCATTTGGCAGTGAATCACATCGGGTTTCTCTTTTTTCAGCAGTTTCATATAGGCGAACATGCCTTTGACGTAACCCAATAATCCGCCTTGGTAAAAATCGATCGGCTGCCAACGGATGCCCAATGCTTGCGCTTCCTGAATCAAAGGGCCGTCTGAAGAGGCCAATACGATATCGTGTCCGCGTTGTTTGAGCAGGCGGCCGAGGCGGAAAGTGGCGTTTTCAGTGCCACCGAGGCCGGACATGGAGGTAGTCAGGATGATTTTCATGATGGTTTCTTCGTATCGTATAGTGTTTCGTTGTATGCGTAAGCGGCCATATCTTTCAGCTTGGGCGCAACAAATACGCTGTAAATAAAAATCAGCAGGCAGGGCAGCCAGATAAACGGCATACGCAAAATGGTGGACGGAATAAAACCGGCCAGCAGGAAAATGCCCAAGGCAACCCAAGCCAAAACGCGCGATTTGCCGGTTACTGCTCGGTTTGAGGCGGTGTAGAGGAAATAACACGCCACAAAAGCAATAAAGCCGAGCAAGGAAATCATGCCGAAACCCAAATACAGCTCGATGATGAAGCTGTGTGGGTTTTCAAAGCCCAAGCTGCCGCTCAAATGGCCGCCGAAATATTCGCGGAAGTTTTTAGGACCGTAGCCGGTCAGCAGCAGGGGCGGATTGTTCCAGAAGTAGTTGTAAATCTCCTGACGGTAGGACACGGAGTTGTCGCTGCCCAAGTCGTACAGGAAAAGGTACACGCGGCTGGAAAAGCGTTCTAAGAACTGGTTGCCGTTGAGTGAGAGCAAAAATTCCGCAATCGCGCGTGACGGAATCATCGACAATACCAATGCCAGCAAACCAGCAACGCCGACCGTAATAAAACCGTTTCTGCGATAGGCCGTATAAACCAACAAAATCAACAGGTAGCAGCCGATGGCGGTACGCGATACGCTGGCGAAAATGGCCATGCCCAACAGCAGGAACAAGCCCCAGCCAAGTAGTTTTTCTTTGTGTTTCCGCCCTTGGAGTTGGAAGAAAAACAAAATGGCAGGCGCAAGGCAGACCGCGGTGGCGGCGAGGTTGTTCGGGTTAAAGAACAAGCCTTTGAGCGAGCCTTCGTCAATAGCCAACTCATCGCTGGCACTCACAAACTGAATACCGGTGGCCAGTTCTGCAAACGGCGGTACGGCGATAAACAGCGTAAATACGATGAGGAACTTCTGAATCGTCCCCAAAGGGTCGTCGGCGCGCTTCAATACTTGGTAAAACAAGTAGAAGAAAGCCGGAACCGCCATAAAAAACAAAATATCCATGTACTGCGTCGGCGTCAGCGACGTAATGCCCATGTGGATGGCGGGCCAGATGCACATGGCGGTCAGGGCGCAGAGCATGGCAAAAATCTTGCGCGGAATATGCTTGCTTTCCAGAAAAAATACGACAAAACCAAGCAGTACAAATATCAGGGTCAGCGGGTTGTCAATACGCGGTACGCCGACCTTAAAGGACAGCGCGGGCCCCAGCATATAGGCTGCGAGCATGATGTATAGAATGTAAGTGTATAAGTTCAGACGTTTTATTTTCATAGTCGTTCTGTTGTTATCGTAGAGACGTGAATCTCAGGTTGGCTATTTTGCCGAACGGTTTAATTTGGCTTTGATTTTTTCGGTCGCGGCAAATAGTGCGTGTTTGTATTTTAGGAACAGGAAACCCAGTCCGACTGCCCATGCCAGCGCGAACCAAATGTAGTTGTCGCGCGTACCCAGCCAAGTGTAGGCAAGGCAGATTATCAGGCAGAGCGTTGAGTTGGTATAAATCTTCAGGCGCGGCAAAGGCTGCCACAGGCGTGAAGAGAATTCGGTTTTAAAGATGAAAAACAGCCAAAAAGCCGTTGCGCTGGCCATAGCTGCACCTTTTGCACCAAATTTCGGTACCAACAGATAGAGCAGGGCGGTATTGACGATAAAGGCAACGATGTTGATGACAGTAATCAGCCAAGTCGAGCGGACGACGTTCAAACCGATGCCGCTGACTTCGGTCAGCGTGTAAAACAGGGGGAAGAGCATACACGAGAGCAGGATAAATTGAACCTGCGTGTATTTTTCCGGCAGTATCCAGGTCGCCATCGGCGAGAAAATTCCGATGAGGCAAATCATTGCGCTGATGAGGACGGTCATGGAAAGCGTGATGTCGCCGATTTTGTCCAGATTGGTTTTTTCTTCTACCCATTTGAACACCAAAGGCGCCCAAATGGTGGAGAACACGCTTTGGAAAATCAAGGCGACGGCACCAAAGCTGACCGCCATTGAATAAATACCCAACTCGTCCAAGCCTGAGATGTTTTTGAGGACAAAACGGTCAATCGAAGTCAGCCCCCAATAGGCCAAGTTGCCGAATGCCAGCGGCAGGCCGTAGCGTAGGCCGTCCCGATGCAGATCGGACGACCATTTTGCATGGGAAACGGCTTGCAAGTCTTGGCGCAGCTGATATATCAACAGTACAACGGTCAGCACTTGGGCGGCGGTGTAGGCAAAAACCAGCGAAGTGGTATTGGCGGGCAGGCCGGAAGCAATCACGGCAAAAACCAACACCAAAATCAAAAATTTCGGCGCAAGCTGGCTGAGTGAAAAAGCCAGTGCCTGCTCTTTCATCCGCAAAATCAAGGCTAAAAAACGGATAATCAGCGTGGTGGCCAAGAAAATCAGGAAAAGAATCCCCAAATTCGCACTGGGGATGTCGAAAATGATTTCAGACGGCCATGATGCGTTTATCAGCAACACTAAAACCACAACCGCCACCGTCAGAATCAATGGCGATAAAAAAACGGATTTGAACAGCGCGGCCTTGTCTTTAACGGCGTAATAGTCGCGAATATAGGACTGGTCCAGCCCCAAGCCCAAGAGCAGAATGCTCAGTCCGGCAATGGTCTGCAAGAGTACGATACGGCCGATGTCTTCCGCAGGGAAGTACCATGAGATGAGCGGCAGGGAAAGCAGGCCGAAGGCGGCGCTTCCTACCGGGCCCAATGCGTAGCCGAGGATTTTTTTCGCGTTCATATTATTTGTTTTCAGACGGCCGGAAGTTCGAGCTGAGCGTTTTTCGTAAGAGATGCGTTGTTACCGTTGCCGGTTTCCCAAGGCCGTCTGAAAAACAAATGGCCTTGGGAAACCGGCCGCCGTCCCGGTCGGGGAAACCGGAGGCAGCCGGATGCGTCTGAAGCAAGATTATGCTTTGATGACTTTAGGATTTTTCACTGGGAATTTGCCGCGCGTATCGACAATCAGTTTGGCATGTTCGGTGATCATGTCATAGTCGAATTTGTCGTGATCGGTGGTCAGAACCACGCAGTCGTATTGGGCGACAGTTTCAGGGGTCAGCGCTTCACTCTTCAAGTCGAAGTAGTGGTGGCCTGGGATGTGTGGGAACTCTGGAACGTGCGGGTCGGAGTAGGAAACCACTGCGCCCAGTTTGTGCAGGCGGTCCATCACTTCCACAGACGGGCTTTCACGCATATCGTCCACGTTTTTCTTGTAGGCGATACCCAATACCAAGATTTTGCTGTCTTTGATAGAACGGTTGTGATCATTCAAAGCCAGGCCGACTTTTTCGATAACGTAGTCGGGCATGTGGGAGTTCACTTCACCTGCCAATTCGATGAAACGGGTGTTTACGCCGTATTCGCGTGCTTTCCAAGTCAGGTAGAACGGGTCGATAGGGATACAATGGCCGCCCAAGCCAGGGCCTGGGTAATAAGCAACGAAGCCGAACGGTTTGGTTGCAGCGGCATTGATGACTTCGTGAATGTCGATGCCCATTTTGTCGGCAACGATTTTCATCTCGTTCACCAAGCCGATGTTTACGGCGCGGTGGATGTTTTCCAAAAGTTTGGTCAGCTCTGCCGCTTTGGTGGAGCTTACTGGAACAACTTTATCGATGGCAGGTTGGTACAGCGCCAGGCCGACTTCCAAACAAGCAGGGGTATGGCCGCCGATGACTTTTGGAATGGTACGGGTTTCAAAGTTAGGGTTACCCGGGTCTTCACGCTCAGGAGAGTAAACCAAGAACACGTCTTGACCGACTTTCAAGCCGCCTTCTTCCATGCGCGGCAGCAATTCTTCTTCGGTAGTACCGGGGTAGGTAGTGGATTCCAAAGACAGCACTTGGCCGGCGCGCAGGTAAGGTTTTACCGCATCGGTAGTGTCGATCACAAAGCTCATGTCCGGCTCGCGGTATTTGTTCAGCGGAGTCGGTACGCACAAAATGACGGCTTCTACTTCGCCGATGCGGGAGAAGTCTGTCGTTGCTTCAAACAGGCTGTTGGAAGCAGCGGCAATTTTGTCGGAAGGGATATGCTCGATGTAGCTTTCGCCTTTGTTGAGCTTGTCGACTTTGTTGGTGTCAATGTCGAAACCCAAAACTTGGTAACCGATATCCACATAGCGCAACATCAGTGGTAAACCGACGTAGCCTAAGCCAACGATGC
>NZ_JBQCWZ010000057.1:0-9861 GCF_051956895.1 Neisseria sp. P0021.S006 | reverse complement strand
TTAAAAAGCAATCCATATTCCCCAGTCCATTTTGAAGCAGCAGATTATCATGTTCTTCATTCCGATTGCTGCATTAAGCCATTTCTAAAATACCCAATAAACAAAAATGCCGTCTGAAATACAACTTTCAGACGGCATTTTCAATCAAATACTACTTACCGGATTACAATTTCAAACCGGCCAGTTTAGCAGCATACGCATCCAAATCAGCGATTGGACGGGTAGCCACGCCGCTTTCCATTGCTGCTTTAGCAGTAGCCGTAGCAACGCGAGGCAACAGGCGGGAATCGAATGGGGTAGGAATCAGGTATTCCGCACCGAATTCAAATTTCTTACCGTAAGCGGCAACCACTTCTTCAGTTACCTCTTCCATCGCCAAATCAGCCAAAGCGTATACGCAAGCGCGTTTCATTTCTTCATTGATGGTGGTCGCGCCGACATCCAATGCTCCACGGAAGATAAATGGGAAGCACAATACGTTGTTTACTTGGTTCGGGAAGTCTGAGCGGCCGGTACCGATCACCACATCCGGACGGGTTTCTTTTGCCAAAGGAGGCAGAATTTCCGGATTTGGGTTTGCCATAGCGAACACGATTGGTTTTTCGTTCATGGTTTTCAGCATTTCAGGAGTCAGCAGGTTGGCACCGGACAGACCCAAGAAGATGTCTTTATCTTTAACGGCATCAGCCAATACGCGTTGGCCGTTATCTTCAATGGCATAGAACTGTTTGGACTCGTCCATACGGTCTTTGTCTTCGCGGGTTTTGTAAATCACGCCTTTGGAGTCGCAAACGGTCACGTTTTCGCGTTTCAAACCCAAATCCAGCAATTGGTTCAAGCAGGCAATCGCTGCGGCACCTGCACCTGAGCACACCAAAGTCGCTTCTTCAATTTTGCGGCCGGTATAACGCAAAGCGTTCAGTACAGCGGCAGCGGTAATGATGGCGGTACCGTGTTGGTCGTCGTGGAATACAGGGATTTTGCAACGTTTGCGCAATTCGCGTTCGATATAGAAGCACTCAGGCGCTTTGATGTCTTCGAGGTTGATGCCGCCGAAAGTCGGTTCCAAAGAAGCGATGATGTCTACCAATTTTTGCGGGTCTTTTTCATCGATTTCGATATCGAATACGTCAACACCGGCGAATTTTTTGAACAATACGCCTTTGCCTTCCATTACAGGTTTACCGGCCAATGCGCCGATGTTGCCCAAACCCAACACTGCTGTACCGTTGGAAATCACGGCAACCAAATTGCCTTTGGCAGTGTATTTGTAGGCAGTTTGCGGATCGGCATGGATTTCCATACAAGGAGCGGCTACGCCCGGAGAGTACGCCAACGCTAAATCTTTAGAAGTGGCCAGAGATTTGGTTGGGGTAACGGAGATTTTGCCCGGCACGGGGAATTCGTGGAACTGCAGGGCGGCTTCTTTTAATGAATTTTCCATTTATCGATCCTGTTTGCGAGAGAGATTTTACAGCGAACAAGTCTGAAACAGGCTGCTTCAGACGTTTAAAATTTCTAAAGTCGGGTTGTTAACAGACCGGCTTTGTAAGGGACCGTAATTTTATCATGTTCTTTTGGTGGCGCATACCGATATTTATTACATTTGTTTTGATATTTCGTTTTATTTAGTTTTATGTCTAAAAACTTCTGTAATAATATTTCTTCGCCACACTACCCTTCTTTCAGACGGCATTTTATTTAAACTTAAACATTCAATCCAAAATGACTGTCCAGCGCGGTTTCAATCTGATTTTTTACCGCGTCCAGACTTTGGCTGCTGTCGATGACGGCATAGCGTTCCGGCTGTTCGTTAGCACGTTGCAGATACACTTCGCGCACCCGATTGAAAAACTCGGCTTCTTCTTGTTCAAAGCGGTCTTTCTCACGCGTTTGGTTGATGCGCGCCATCGATACTTCCAAAGGCACATCCAACAGCAAAGTTAAATCTGGACGGAAATCGCCCTGCACCCAATGCTCAAGCGTGGCAATATCTTGCAAGGGAACACCGCGTCCACCGCCTTGATAGGCAAACGTTGCATCGGTAAAGCGGTCGGAAACGACATGCGTGCCGTTTTTCAGGGCAGGCAGAATGACTGTTTCCAAGTGTTGCTGCCTGGCTGCAAACATCAGCAGGGTTTCGGTACGCAGGCCGACTTGGGTGGCAGGGTTGAGCAGGATTTCACGCAATGCTTCTCCGGCCGGAGTACCCCCCGGTTCGCGCGTAAACAATACGGGCAGTTGGTGTTTCTCAAACCATGCTTTCATTACTGCGAGGTTGGTGGACTTGCCTGCGCCGTCTATGCCGTCAAGGGTAATAAATCTAGGTTTCATATGGATATCGTCAATTTAAAGGCCGTCTGAAACTGGGATTATAAATGTTTCAGACGGCCTATTCGGTTTATTTCTTCAAAATATATTTGCGCACGGCAGCGTTGTGTTCAGAAAGATTGTGGCTGAACTCGCTCAAGCCCGTACCATCCATTTTTGAGACGAAATACAGATATTTTTCATCAGACGGATGACCCGCTGCTTCAAGCGCGGCCTTGCCGGGAAGCGCAATCGGCGTCGGCGTCAAACCGCTGCGCGTATAGGTATTGTAAGGCGTATCGCGTTGCAGGTCGGCTTTGCGGATTCTGCCTTTATACGCATCGCCCATGCCATAGATAACGGTCGGGTCGGTTTGCAGGCGCATGCCGATATTCAGGCGGTTGACGAATACTGCGGCCACATGGGCGCGGTCGTCTTCGTGTGCGGTTTCTTTTTCAATCAGACTCGCCATAATCAGCATTTCGTACGGATTTTTATAAGGCAGGCCGCTTTGACGGTCGTCCCATGCTTCTTGCAGGTTTTCCCGCATTTTACGGTAGGCGATTTTGTAAATTTGAAGATCGCTGCCACCAGCATCAATTTCGTAACTATCCGGGAAAAACTGTCCTTCAGGATTGCTGCTCAAGGCATCGGGCGCCACTTCAGCCATTAGTTTTTCATTACTCCAACCGCGCGTATCGTGGGCAATGTCGGCAGTATTGTCGATAATACGGCGCATTTGGGCAAAACGCGCGCCTTCCAAAATTTGCACGCTGACCGAATCAGGACGGCCTTTTTTAATGCGTTTTAAAATGTCCCAAGCCGATACTTTGGCAGACAGGCGGTAAGAGCCGGCATTGAGTTGGTTGTGCACGCCCATCACATATGCGGCAGCTACCAGCACATAACGGTTATAAACAATGCCGTCTTGAGCCAGTTTGCGGCTGACGGAAGAGATACCTTGGTTTTTGGTAATGGTAATACGGTATGGTTTGCCGTTGTCTTTCGGAACAAACAACAATGCGGCAACCACGGCGGCAAATGCCGTCAAAAATACGGCCAGCCATTTCAACAATTTTTTCAACATGGTAGGATTCTTGGTTTGTGAACGTGTCGGGCAACAGTATAACCGAAAACAAGCACATTAAGCCTGCCACCTTCCCCAACGTATGTTTTCCTATCCCGAAAGGCCGTCTGAAACCATGAATTCCCCTTCAAAAAACACTTGGCAAAACGGCCGTTGGCTGAATGCACGCCAAACTCATTCGCCCAATTTCAGCCCGCGCGAACCGGATGAAAACGTCTCATTGGTTGTCCTCCACAATATTTCCCTCCCTCCTTTTGAGTACAACACAGGGGCAGTGGAAAAATTGTTTACCAACCAAATCAACCCTAACGAGCATCCTTTTTTCAGCATCATCCACACCTTGCGCGTCTCCAGCCATTTTTTCATCAGCCGTAAGGGCGAAACCGTCCAATTCGTTTCCTGCGACGACATGGCCTATCATGCCGGCGTATCGTCGTTTCAAGGCAGAGAAAAATGCAATGCCTTTTCCATCGGTATCGAATTGGAAGGCTGCGATTTCGAGCCTTTTACCGAAGCACAATACACCAGCCTACAAGCCTTGCTGACCGCCATTTCCGAGCATTACCCGATTCAGGCCGTTACCGGCCATCAAGACATCGCGCCGGACAGGAAAACCGATCCTGGGCATTTCTTCGATTGGCCACGCCTTCAAAAAGCAGGTTTCCCCATCCGGCGCGGATAACTTTCAGACGGCCTGAAATGATTGGCAGACATAATGCTGTCACAACCGTTTATTTTCGTTATAATTCAGCTATTCATTCGGACGCATAAAGTCCGGCTCCAACGAACTTCCCATGCAGCAAGATTCCGCACCCTGAAAAAGACGGAATGCTGCCTTTTTAAAAAGTGATTACTCCATGATTTTCATCGTCTTAGCCCTCGCCGCTCTTTTGGCGGTCATCGGTTACAACATGTACCAGGAAAACCAATACCGCAAACAAGTGCGCGAACAATTCGGCCATTCCGATAAGGATGCGCTTTTGACCAGCAAAACCAAGCACGTCCGCGACAGCAAAGAAACTGGCGGCCAAGGTTTGTTTATCAAGAAAAACAAAAAAACCGAAGAGGCATTACGCAACCTGCAAGAGCAAGATGAAATCTACGCGGCAAAAGCCAAACTGGCTCATCCTGCCCAACTTAAAACCGATGTCGAATTGACTGTGGAAGACGACTTTTCCGCAGAAGAAAAAATCCAACACACTGTTATCGGCTTAAACAACGAAATTACCATTAGCCCTGCCGAAGCCGCTTCTGCTCCGGTTGAAACCGCTTCCGAACCTGTGGTACAAGTACCATTGATCAGCTTGGACGAATTGTCGCAAGTCGAGTTGCCTTGGTTTGACCCGCGCTTCGACTACATGGCCTACATCTCCCTGAAACAAGCCCAAGAATTGCACGCCCTGCCGCGCCTTTCCGGCACACACCGCTTCCAAATCATCGGTTGCACTATGGACGACCATTTCCGCGTTGCCGAGCCGATTCCGGGCGTTTACTACCAAGGCTTCGTCATAGGCTTGCAAGCTGTCAGCCGCAACGGTTTGGCAGCGCGTGAAGAGCTGCAACACTTCGACCAACAGGTTGATGCTTTTGCCCAACTGATGGACGGCAAAGTTTTGCATACCGACTTGGATGCGTTCACCGAAGTCGCACAAGCTCTCGACCAATTCTGTGCGCGTGTTGACCAAACCATCGCCATTCACTTGGTTTCCCATTCCAACATCAGCGGCGTAGAATTGCGTGCCGCCGTGGAAGAAACCGGTTTCAAACTGGGTGAAGACGGCGCGTTCCACTTCTGCGACAACAACAACCCTCAATTGTTCTCCATCCATACTTTGGACAACAAACCGTTTACCAATCCTCTGTTGGACAACCAAGCCTACCGCGGCTTCAGCATGCTGTTGGATATTCCGCATGTTCCTGCCGGCGAAAAAACTTTCGACAAATTTATGGACTTGGCTGTCAAACTTTCCGGCCAACTCAGCTTAGATTTGGTTAACGACCAAATGGAAGAAGTTTCCACCCAATGGCTCAAAGACGTACGCAACTACGTTTTGGCCCGTCAGGAAGAAATGCTTAAAGTCGGTATCAAACCCGGCAGCAAACAAGCCCTGCGCCTGTTCTCTTAAACTTCCCCAATCAAAAAGCGGATATGCAATGACGGCATATCCGCTTTTTTCAGGTAAAATCCCTTCATCTTCAATATTCATCGATTTTCAGACGGCCTCTCTATCATCAGGCCGTCTGAAAACTCTATTTCGATTGCTCATGAATCCGACCGCACAACGTATCAAATACCTGACCGACCTCCTCAACCGCTACGCCTACGAATACTACACCCTAGATGCGCCCAGCGTACCCGACGCCGAATACGACAAATTGTTCCGCGAGCTCGAGGCATTGGAGCGAAACTACCCCGAGTTCAAACTGCCCGACAGCCCGACCCAACGTGTCGGTGGCGAGCCTTTAGCAGGCTTTGCCGAAGTACGCCACGAAATACCGATGCTGTCACTGACCAACGCCTTTTCGCCACAAGACGAAAACGGCGTGTTTGACCATGCCGAAATGTACGCTTTTGATGAACGCGTTCGTGGCGGATTAAACGGAGAAAAACCAGAATACGTTATCGAACCTAAATTTGACGGTCTGGCCATCAGCCTGCTGTACCGCGACGGCGTATTGACTCAAGCAGCAACCCGTGGCGACGGCACCACAGGCGAAGACGTTACCCAAAACGTCAAAACCGTATCCAACATCCCCCTGCGCCTGCATGGAGAAAACATTCCCGAGCTTATCGAGATACGTGGCGAAGTACTGATGCTTAAAGCCGATTTTGCCGCCTTAAACGCACGACAGGCTGAAAACGGACAAAAACCTTTCGCCAATCCGCGCAATGCCGCCGCCGGCAGTCTGCGTCAACTCGATTCACGCATTACGGCACAGCGCAAACTGCATTTCTTCCCCTATTCCATCGCCCGACAACAAGGCGGTTTTGTCGCGGAAGAACACCTGCAAGAGTTGAGCTACTGTAAAGAGCTTGGCTTCAGCCTGCCTGACGGTAATTTCGGCTGTTTCAAAAATATTGACGAAGTATTGGCGTTTTACGAGCAAATGCAGCAAAAACGCCCTACTCTGCCGTACGAAATCGACGGTATGGTGGTCAAAGTCAATAGCTTGGCGCAACAAGAAAAACTGGGGTTTATCTCACGCGCACCGCGCTGGGCCATTGCCCACAAATTCCCTGCCGAAGAAGCATTGACCATTGTCGAAGCCATTGATGTACAAATCGGGCGCACCGGCGCAGTAACCCCCGTCGCCCGCCTGCAGCCTGTATTTGTCGGCGGCGTTACCGTTACCAACGCCACCCTGCACAATCAGGACGAAGTATCTCGAAAAGACGTGCGCGTTGGCGACACAGTTGTTGTGCGCCGCGCCGGAGACGTGATTCCCGAGGTGGTGCGCGTAATTTTTGAACGTCGCCCAATGCAGGAAACCAATATTTCCGTTTCAGACGGCCTGCAAGACGATTTGTTTGCCGAAACACCTTCTGAAACCCAAGCCGAACCGCTTCACAAACCCTACCACCTGCCCACCCATTGCCCTATCTGTCACAGCGAAATCGAACGCGAAGAAGGCGAAGCGGTTGCCCGATGCAGCGGCGGTATGCTTTGCCAAGCACAACGCGCACAAGGTTTAATCCACTTCGCCTCACGCAAAGCCATGGACATCGACGGACTTGGTCAAAAACAAATCGAGCAGCTTGTCGCCCAAGACCTCGTCCGCCATTTCGCCGACCTCTACCGCCTCGATATTCCGACCCTGCAAAAAATGAAGGAAACAGCGGATAAAGCGTCAGCTAGTGAAGAAGAACCATCAAACAGTGAAATTGGAGACTTTGAAGGCGAGACCGGCAATACTCTGCTTGCCAAAAACAATAAAAAACAGCCGACCAAATGGGCAGAAAACATCCTTGCAGGCATAGAAGCCAGCAAAACGCCTGAACTTGCGCGCTTCCTTTTTGCCCTCGGCATCCGTCACGTTGGCGAACGCACCGCCAAAACGCTGGCACAGGCATTCGGCACACTGGAAAACGTCCGCCATGCACCAGAACCCATCCTCGCCTGTCTGCCCGATATCGGCACGGTGGTTGCTCGCTCCATTGCCCACTTTTTTGCCCAAGAAGCGCAACAGGCGATGATCGACGAGCTACTGGCTGTAGGTGTTGCCCCACAAAGCCAGGCTGTCACTATCTCGCCGCTGCGCCATGCCGAGCCACAACGCTGGATTGCCCGCCTGCCTGATTTTAAAATCAGCGAAACCAAAGCACTGGCCTTGTGGGAACTTGCCGGACAAAACATAGAAGGTCTGCAAACTGACAAAGCATTACCTGCCGATTGGCAGACATGGCGCAGTAAACCGCAAAACGCAGCCCTGCTTGAAAATATGAAAACTTTCTTTGCTCAAACGCTGTCTAATCTTCAAGATGAAACTATTTTAGACGACATTAACGAGGCCATAGCAGGTAAAACCTTTGTATTGACAGGGACTTTACCCACGCTCAAACGTGACCAAGCCCAAGCCTTGATCGAAGCCGCAGGCGGTAAAGTTTCCGGCAGCGTATCCAAAAAAACCGACTACGTTGTCGCCGGAGAAGCTACAGGCAGTAAATTGGAAAAAGCCCAAGCTTTGGGCGTGGCCATATTAACCGAAGAAGAATTACTGGCGTTGCTGGGATAAGACAGTATCTATGACCAATTCTCCTTTTCAAACCGCCTGATACTTTATCATGTGGTATTATTGTTACATACGACTACATCTTTACACTTTTTGGGGTATAAACCCATAGTTAAAATAGGATAATAATATGAAACCCATTAAAAAATGCGTCTTTCCCGTTGCCGGTATGGGTACCCGTTTCTTGCCTGCGACCAAAGCCAGCCCCAAAGAAATGCTGCCTATCGTGGACAAACCTCTGATTCAATATGCAGTTGAAGAAGCGGTTGAAGCCGGCTGTACTGAAATGGTGTTCATCACCGGTCGTAACAAACGGAGTATCGAAGACCACTTCGACAAAGCATACGAGTTGGAAACCGAATTGGAATTGCGTCAAAAAGACAAACTGTTGGCGCACGTTCGCGATATCCTGCCTTCCAACATTACCTGCATGTACATCCGTCAAACTGAAGCATTGGGTTTGGGTCATGCCGTATTGTGCGCACAGGCTGCCGTTGGTAACGAGCCTTTCGCCGTTATTTTGGCAGACGATTTGATTGATGCGCCTAAAGGTGCATTGAAACAGATGGTTGATGTGTACAATCAAAGCGGTAACAGCGTTTTAGGCGTTGAAACCGTTGACCCTTCCCAAACAGGCTCTTACGGTATCGTTGAAGTTGAAAACCTGAAAAGCTATCAACGTGTAGTCAATATTGTTGAAAAACCAAAACCGGAAGAAGCGCCTTCCAATCTTGCTGTTGTCGGCCGCTACATCCTGACTCCGCGTATTTTTGACTTATTAACCAACCTGCCTCGCGGCGCCGGTAACGAAATCCAACTGACAGACGGTATTGCGCGCCTGCTCGACCATGAGTTTGTGTTGGCTCATGCATTTGATGGCAAACGCTACGACTGCGGCAGTAAATTGGGTTACCTTGAAGCAACCGTGGCTTACGGTTTGAAACACCATGAAACCGGCGAACAATTCAAAGAATTACTCAAGCAATACGCTTAAGCCCAGCCATTATAAAAAGGCCGTCTGAAATTTCAGACGGCCTTTTTCTACACTTATTTCTTCCAATATGCCGGAGTAAACAAAATTAAAACGGTAAAAATCTCCAAACGTCCCAATAACATCACCGCCGTACACAGCCACTTCTGTACATCGCTCAGCGCAGCGTAATTATGCGACGGACCAACTGCACCTAAACCCGGCCCTGCATTGGTAATACAAGCAATGACTGCCGTAAAGGCGGATAAAAAGTCCAAGCCTGCGGCCATCAGTAAAAAGCTGAATACGATGACCGTCATAAAGTAAATAAAGATGAACGACATGACGGTCAGCGCCATACGATCCGGAATGGAGCGATTGTTGACCTTTACCGTACGAACCGCACGCGGATGCAGCAAAATCAACATTTCGCGCAAGCTGAATTTAAACAACACCAAAGCACGCACGTTTTTAATACCGCCCCCCATAGAGCCTGAACTTGCCAATACGTTCGACAGGAAAAACATCCACAACGACACAATCAACGGCCATTGGGCAAAGTCTGCATTGGAGAAACCGCTTGCCAATCCGATGGACACAAAGTTGAAGCTGACAAAGCGCAAAGCTTCGCCAAGACTTTGATAAACGTCCTGCTGCCATAAATACAATGCCGAAATCAAAATACTGCCCGACAAAACCAGCAGCATGGTGCGGCATTCTTCATCTTTCCAATACACCTGCAAGGAGCGGTTGCCCAGCGCAG
>NZ_JBQCWZ010000056.1:0-9960 GCF_051956895.1 Neisseria sp. P0021.S006 | reverse complement strand
AGCGGCATCAGCCAGAAATGATAATACGGGGCGAAAGTGAACGGTGTCGCGGCGGCAATCAAGATGACCAGCGGCCAGTAAAGCAGCGGATGTTGCCAATATTGTTCGAGTTTACGGAAAATATTCATGCTTTAAATGGTATTGAGGCCGTCTGAAAAGTTTTCAGACGGCAGGGAAACAAAATCAGTCTTTTTGAAACAATTTCATTGCAGGCAGGACGATTGCGCAAGCCAATGCACCGGCGGCTACTCCGACCACCAAGTTGGCGATATGTTCCATCATGCCGCTGTCCCAATGCTGTGCGTGGAGGAAATCGTGCAAAAAGCCAAGGTTGTGGGTGATCAGTCCGCCGCCAACCAAGAACATCGCCAGCGTGCCGACAATGCTCAAGCCACGCATAAACCAAGGCATAAATGAAATCAAACTGCGTCCGATACCTTGCACAGCAACGCTTTTTTGGCGCATCAACATCATGCCGAGGTCGTCAAGTTTGACGATAATGCCGACCAAACCATAGACCAATGCCGTCATGCCGACACCGATGGCGGCCATAACCAAAGAACGCGTCATCAGGTCATATTTTTCAACAACGCCCAGCGCGATAATAATAATTTCGGCGGAGAGGATGAAATCTGTGCGGACCGCGCCTTTCACTTTTGTTTTTTCGTCTGTGACTTCAGGCTCGGCATCGTGTCCGTCTTCGTGTTCATTGCGGTGCAAGAATTTGTGCAACAGTTTTTCCACGCCTTCAAAACACAAATAAACACCGCCGATCATCAACAAGGGCGTAATCAGCGCTGGCAGGAAAGCGGAAAGCAACAGTGCAAGCGGCACCAGAATCAGCTTATTGACCAGAGAGCCTTTTGCCACCGCCCAAATAATCGGCAATTCGCGCTCGGCGGATACGCCGGTTACCTGATTGGCGTTGAGCGCCAAATCGTCACCGACCACGCCGGCGGTTTTTTTTGCGGCGACTTTGGTCATCATCGCTACGTCGTCCAAAACGGCGGTAATGTCGTCCAAAAGCGTAAAGAGAGAGGCGAAGGCCATAATGTTGTCCGGATAAAATCAAATAAACGCGCGATTATATATGAAAATTCAGTTGCTTGAATGGTTTCAGACGGCCTTTGACGGAAATTAACCAAAGGCCGTCTGAAAATGCTATTTCGGCGTATAACGTCCAGCCATGGCTTTATACACCATATTTTCGTATTTCAAGGCTTCATAGCGTTGGTTCAGTAGGTTTTGCGCCGAGCTGTATTCCGAATTCAAAGCCTCCAGCCAGTCTTTCAGCTCGTTTTTACCGTGTTGGTAGCGTACTTGATAGTAATGGCTGTTTTTCTTGTCCAACTGATAACGCTGTTCTTGATTGGCAAGGCTGGCCTGCGCGTTTTTGTAGGCAAGGTAATTGGTGTTGACCTCGTTGAGCGCGGTAGTCAGGGCTTTTTCAAAATTCAGCTTGGCACTGTCCATCTCCGCTTGTACGGTTTTGTCTTTCCATTTCATGATCTGCCAATTAAGGAAAGGCAGATTGATGGTGGCCGATCCGCCTAACATAGGGATATTGAACGTGCTTTTCGCTTTATCGGAAGACGTACTCAAACTTGCGCCCAAAGTAATCGACGGATACCAACTGCGTTTTTGCGCGTTGACCGATTGCTGCGACGCCTGCAGGCGGTATTCGGCGGCGCGCAGGTCGGGGCGGTTGGCTAAAACGGTAATCGGTACGTCCAAGTTCACGCCTTTGACCGGCAGCAGGCGGAATTGTGCCGGATCGGCGGCCATGTTTTCAGACGGCCTTAAATTCAATAAATTACGCAAAACCTGTTTTTGCGTATCCAAATTGTTTTGCAAAGACAACAGGCTGTTTTCTGCGCTCAGCAATGACTGTTTGGCTTGGGTCGGCTGGCTTGAGTCGGCTCGGCCGTAGTGGAACTTGGCATTCGCAATGCGGTTGATTTCCTGGTATTGCTTCAGCGATTTTTTCGCCAACTCGATGGCTTCGTTCAGGTAGGAGATATTGAAATACGCATCGGCGACATTATTAATCAAAGTCAGGCGTGTATTGGCCATGTCTTCATGCGTGGCTTGGTATTCCCATACCTGCGCATCGGCAGTGGCACTGAGTTTGCGCCACAAATCCAATTCGTAGCTCAAACCAAGCTGGCTGCTGAAGGTATTGCCATGGCTGCCGGTTTTCAGGTTTTTAGAAGCGTTCGCGCCCAACGATCCGCTGAACGAAGGCACCAAATCCGCGCCCAAAATATTGGCTTGATACAAAGCTTTGTTGACGCTGATGGCGGCCTGTTTCAAATCGACATTGTTCGCCAGCGCCTGCTCCATCAGCGCATTGAGCTGCTGGCTTTGGTAGATTTCCCACCAGTTGCCGTTTACATCGTAGCGTTCGGCAGTTTCCGCCGCGCTCATGACTTGGCCGGTCGCTTCCAGCGTCAGGTTCGGATTGGCTTTAGGCGCGGCGCACGCACTTAGGGCAAGGGCAACAGCCAATGATAAGGCTGCTTGGGAAAAAGGTTTCGTCTTCATAAAAAATCTTTCGGGTAACAGCATTTCAGACGGCCCTAAAATAATAGGCCGTCTGAAACATAATCAATCCTGAGCCAGCGCATCAATCGGGTTGAGCTTGGAAGCCTTGTTGGCAGGCATAAAGCCGAACGCGACGCCGATGGCGGTGGAGCAGACGACTGCGCCGATGACGGAAGTCATGGAAATGCTCATTGGGAAGTCGGTAACAAAATAGTTGAACACCAGGCTGATGCTTGCGGACAGCAATACGCCGGACAGGCCGCCGATGATACAGATTAAGACGGCCTCAATCAGGAACTGTTGCAAAATATTGTTGCGGCGTGCGCCGATTGCCATGCGAACGCCGATTTCTTTGGTGCGCTCGGTAACGGAGACCAGCATGATGTTCATCACGCCGATACCGCCGACCACCAAAGAGATGACCGCGATGGAAGAAATCAGCAGCGTCATGGTGCCGGTTGTGCTTTCCACCATTTCTTTGATGCTGTCGCTGTTGTTCATAAAGAAGTCTTCTGTACCGTGGCGTGCTTTCAGCAGCTCGGTCAGGCTTTTTTCGGCAACCTGTGTGTTGGCATCGTCTTTGATTTTGACAACGATGGAGTTGGTATAGCTTTCGCCGGTAATTTGGTGCATGACCGTTGTATAAGGCGACCAAAGCATCAGCGAGTCGGAATTGCCAAATGAGTTGTCATCCTTTTTCATAATGCCGATGACGGTTAACGGGCGTTTTTTGAAAAGGATGGTTTTGCCTAAAGGATTGACACCTTCGCCGAAGAGTTTGGTTTTGGTGTTTTGGTCGATGACGACGACTTGGTCATCGGTTTTTACATCGTCATCATCAAACAGACGGCCTTCTTCCAATTTCAAACCGCGCACGTCGAAATATTGTTCGCCTACGCCGTAAAGCGAGGCGGTCAGGTCGGTGTTACGGTAGGTTAAGGTGCCGCTGGAGTTGGTTTGAGGGGTGGCGGAGGCGACGTAACTTTGTTGGCTGATGGCTTTTGCGTCATTAATCGTCAGTGTCTTGATCCGTCCGCTGCGGCGGTCGCCAAAACCACGGCCGGGGAAGATGCTGATGGTGTTTGTGCCCATCGAGTTGATGTCTTCCAAGATTTTTTGTTGCGAGCCATTACCCAATGCCACTACCGATACCACCGAAGCGATACCGATGATAATCCCCAGCATGGTCAGCAGCGAACGCATTTTGTGCGCCATAATTGCCTGCACAGACATTTTGAATGCTTCCATAAATTGATCGTAATAAAACGACCAAGAAGCTTTTTCTTTAATCCTCTCCACTTTGCTTGGCGGAATATCAGGATTTTTAGACGTATCCGAAATAATCTGACCGTCGCGGATTTCGATGACGCGGTTTGCGTTTGCCGCAATGCCCGGATCGTGGGTAACCATAATCACGGTATGCCCGTCTTCGTGCAGCTTGTGGATGATTTCCATCACGTTTTTACCGCTGGCGGTATCCAATGCGCCGGTCGGCTCGTCGGCAAAGATGATTTCGCCGCCGTTCATCAACGCGCGGGCAATCGAAACACGCTGTTGCTGACCGCCGGAAAGTTCGCTGGGTTTGTTGCCTTCTTTATTTTGCAAACCCAAATCGCCCAACAGTTTTTCCGCACGTTCCGCACGCTCTTTGCTGTCCATGCCCATATACACGGCAGGCAGGGCGACGTTGTCCCGGGCGGTCAGCGAGCTTAACAGGTTGTAACGCTGGAAAATAAAGCCGAAACGCTCACGGCGCAAAGCCGCCAGCTCATCCGGCTGCATTTGCGATGTTTCGATGCCGTCGATTTGATAAGAGCCGGAAGTGGCGGTATCCAGACAACCCAAAATATTCATCAGCGTCGATTTGCCTGAGCCGGACTGTCCGATAATCGCTACAAAGTCGCCTTTCTCAATAGAAAGGCTGACATCTTTCAATACGTGTACACGGTTTTCACCGCTACCGAAAAAACGGTTGATATTCTTACATTCGATTAAACTCATAATCTTTCCGGGCGAAAAATAGAAATACAGGAACTAAGGCCGTCTGAAACACAGCCAAACCTTTCAGACGACCTTAATCAATCAGCGAGGAGGGCCGCCACCCATCATCGCGCGTTCACTGCTCTTATTCTTTTCATCTGCGCTCATTTCAGAAACGATCACTTTTTCGCCTTCTTTCAAGCCGCTTTTGATTTCGGTATTCATGCTGTCTTTCAAACCGACGGTCACTTCGCGTTCTACCGCTTTATTGTCTGCGCCCAAAATGCTGACATAGGATTTGCCGTTATGCTTTTTCACAGTCAGCGTCGGTACCAGCAAAACATTCTTCACGCCGTTGATTTCAATCGTGTTTTGAGTGGTCATGCCGATGGAAAGTTTGCCGTCGGAATTTGGCACCAAGGCGCGGGCATAGTAGTAAATTGCATTGGAAGTCGTGTCCGTGCTGCTGGTGTAGCTGCCCAAAGACATGGTGGTCAGGCCGGGGTCGACGCTGTCCAATTTCGCTTTAATCGGCGTGTCCGGTTCGGACAAAATGGTGAACGAAATATCCTGACCGGCTTTGACTTTCGTAATATCGCCTTCGGCAATCTGCATTTTGTTTAACATGGTTTCCAGATTGGCCAGTTGGATAATGGTCGGCGTAGATTGCGCCGCATTGACGGATTGGCCTTCTTCAACAGGAATGGCGACTACGGTGCCGTCCATGGTGGCGGTAATCCGCGTGTGGCCCAGTTCGGATTCGGCTGTATTGATGGAGATTTTGGATTGTTTGATGGAGGCCTTCAGTTCGGCGACATTGGCTTTGGCTGCGGCTAAAGAGTCTTGTGCAGATTCCAAATCTTCTTTGGAAGTGGCCTGTTCTTTCCATAAGGCAAGTTCGCGCTTATATTTTTTCTCCGCGCTGGAAAGTGCGATTTCGGCAGAAACCAATTTTGCCTGATAAGTTTCTAGTTTGGATTTTTCGGTATTTAAGGTGTTGAGCTGATTGGTTGAGTCGATTTCTGCAATCAGATCGCCTTTTTTTACTTGTTGGCCCAGTTTCACATACAGTTTTTTAATCTGGCCTGAAGCTTCCGCGCCTACGGATACCAAATTGGAAGGCGAGATTTCGCCGGTTGCCGATACGGTTTGACGGATATCGCCGAGTTTGACCACTTCCGTAATAAAAGAAGACTGAGGCTCAGGCTTCATCAAAGACCAGCCGCCGAAAGCCGCAGCCACGATAACAGCCGTACCGGCCGCCCACTTGAAAACTTTAGACATATAAAAGGAACCAATTCAATAAAATAACGTCGCAGACAAGCAACCAATGTATTGATAGAAACAAAAAAACAACTGGATTTTACTGTAAAGACCAAGACCAACCAAGAGACGGTCAACTTAAATTGAAGTTTAACTTATTGAAATAAAAAATAAAAGGATGAAGATATTTTTCAGAACTTGTACCTCGTTTACATAAATTCCCAAACTCCCTCCGAATCTGAACATTTAAGCCGCAAGAAAACGACTATAATATTCATGTCTTATTCCAATTATTAACGACACAAATAAAATGAAACACCAACAAGGCTTCACGCTTATCGAGCTGCTGATAGTCGTTTTGATTGCAGCCATTCTCGCTACCATCGCCTATCCGTCTTATCAAAACTACATCCGCCAAACGCGTCTCGCATCCGTCCGCACACAGATGCTGCATAATGCCCAACAACTTGAACGCTACTATACTCAAAAAAGTACTTTTGTAGGGTTTCCTACCGAAAATTTGCAGCAGAATCAATATTTCAATATTAGTTTTTCCGAAGGTACGGATTCTATGCCTGATCCTTCCGATTCAGGTTATATTTTGAAGGCTGTACCCAATAGAGAAACCAATGCCGATGAAACTTGTACCGTTTATTACAACGACAGCGGTATCATCTGGGCAAACAGTGATAAACAAAACTGCCCCGGTTATGAAATACCAAAATCGGAATAAATCGAAATATAAAAGGCCGTCTGAATTTTAGACGGCCTTTTGGATGGTTTGGCTGTATAAGCACATTAGCTTATACAGGGCAAAGATTGGTAATCCCGGCCCGATGTGAAGCCCATCTTAGCCTTTGCGGCGCGGTTCGTCAGGGCGGATGCGTGAAGCCAGTTGGTCGAGGATGCCGTTGACGAATTTATGGCCGTCGGTGCCGCCGAAAGTTTTGGTGACTTCAATGGCTTCGTTGATGATGACAGGATAGGGGGTCTCAGGCATGGTGCTCAGCTCATGGCAGGCAACCAGCAAAACGGCGCGTTCGATAGGGCTGAGATCTTTCTCGTCGCGGTCGAGCAGGGGGCTGATTTTTTCCATGTATTCTTCGGCATGGGTTTGCGCGCCGAAAAACAGTTTGTTGAACAGCTCTTCATCCATATTGGGCGCTTGGGACAGTTCGCGGATGTTTTTGGCGATTTCGGGAGCGGCTGTTTTGTTGATGCCTGCTTGATAAATGGCTTGTACGGCAAGCTCGCGTGCGCGGCGGCGTGGGCTTTTCATGGGTATTCCTTGTGAAGAGGGTGCCGATGGTTGTCGGCTGAATATTGAATGATTCAGACGGCCTCAATGTCATGATTGGGAGGCCGTCTGAAAATATGCGGTATTCAATACGGGGAGAACTTATTCTTCGTCGTCTTCGTATTGTTCTGACAAAAGATGGTTGACCAAGTTGGCACATTCTACGGCAACTTTGGCGGCATCGGAGGCTTTTTCTTCGATGCGTGCGACGGCCTGTTCGTCGTTTTCGGTCGTCAGGATGGCGTTGGCGATCGGGATGTTGTAATCAAGGGCAACGCGGCTGACGCCTGCGCCGGATTCATTGGATACCAATTCAAAGTGGTAGGTTTCGCCGCGAATGACAACGCCGATGGCAATCAGGGCATCGAATTGTTCGGATGAAGCGAGGTTCATCAGCGCGATAGGCACTTCAAGCGCGCCGGGGACGGTGGCAAGCGTGATGTTGTCTTCGGCTACGCCCAATTCTTTTAAGGTGCGGCAGCAAACTTTGACCATTTCGCTGCCGATTTCGTTGGTGAAGCGGGCCTGAACGATGCCGATGCGCAAGTTGGTACCGTCGAGGCGGGGTTCGATAATGTTCATGATGATTCCTTCAATATTGGTGAAATAGGGATTCGGCTCGGTTTCAGACGGCCTGGTTATAGGGAAGGCCGTCTGAAACGAAATGGGGATGGATTATTCTTGCGGCTGCCAATCGGCAACGGCTTGGAACTCGCCGTCTTCGTTTAATTCCCACGCGCTGCCTTCTGCCTGAGTCAGCAGGGGCGCGATGTCGGGATTGTCTGCGGTAATGGCGGAGAGGCTGACAATGCTGAAGTTGTCGGGATTGTCGGTGTATTCGTCGGTTTCGTCGCCGCTGAAAATACGCCAGCCGCTGTCGTTTTCAAATACGGGGGCTTCGCGGTAGAGGAAGCCGACGGGTTTGCCTTGTTCGGCGACGGTGTTGGTAACAATGCAGCGGTCGAGCGCTGCGGCCAATGCTTGGGCAAATTTGTTCATGGAGTTGGCAAAGAGATGATTTGGCATGATTTTACACGATTCGCCGCTTTTCCGCACGGATGTGTGCAGGGTCGGTTTGATGGTACAATGTCGGCAAGTGCCGTCAGGTTTGAACATGACGGCTTTTGATTGTTTATCGGCTTGAGGGACGCAAGAAACAATGAGCCAAAATAAAAAAGTTGCCGGTGTAGCCTTTTTATTTTGTTTCACTGCGGATGAGGCGTGCTTTCCGGCTGTTTTTTTGAAAGTATGGAATGAAACCTGATTTGCTCAAACAGCAGGCGCATCGAGCGATTCAAAAGCGTCTGGGCTATGAGTTCCGCAATATGGAGCTGCTTCAGCAGGCTTTGACTCACCGCAGCTACAATGCCAAACACAATGAGCGTTTTGAATTTGTCGGCGATTCGATTTTGAACTATTCAGTGGCGCGGATGTTGTTTGACGCGTTTCCGAAATTGTCGGAAGGCGAGTTGTCGCGGATGCGCGCGGCTTTGGTGAATGAAGGCGTATTGGCTGAAATCGCGTTGGAAATGAATGTCGGCGACGGTTTGTATTTGGGTGCCGGCGAGTTGAAGAGCGGCGGTTTCAGACGGCCTTCGATTTTGGCTGACGCAATGGAGGCGATGTTTGCGGCGGTCAGCTTTGACGCTGATTTTTCTGCGGCGGAAAAAGTGGTTCGCCATTTGTTTGCGGAACGCGTGAAACGTGCGGATTTGAATATCGGCAAGAAAGACAGTAAAACCGCTTTGCAGGAAGCCTTGCAGGCACGTCGCTTTGCCCTGCCGAAATACCGAATCGAAGAGCAGGCGGAGCAGACGGCTGATGCGATGTTTGTGATTTCCTGTGATTTGGGCGAACTCGGTTTCATCTGCAATGCACGCGGCAGCAGTCGGAAAGTGGCCGAGCAAAAAGCGGCATGTGAAGCTTTAGAGTGGTTGGAACAGAAGTTCCCTTTGAAAAAAGCTAAAAAATGATACTTCAGACGGCCTTTGAAAAAATGCAAAGGCCGTCTGAAACAATCAAGAAAGTCATATATAAATGGATATCGAAACCTTTTTGCAAAACGAGTCGCAACACCCGACGGATTATCGTTGCGGCTTTGTGGCCATCGTGGGTCGTCCGAATGTCGGCAAATCCACGCTGATGAACCATTTAATTGGTCAGAAAATCAGTATTACCAGTAAAAAAGCACAAACCACGCGCAACCGTGTAACCGGTATTTACACCGACGACACGGCGCAATTTGTGTTTGTCGATACGCCTGGTTTTCAAACCAATCACCGCAATGCCTTGAATGACCGTCTTAATCAAAACGTAACCGAAGCGTTGAGCGGCGTGGACGTGGTGGTTTTTGTGGTGGAAGCCATGCGCTTTACCGATGCGGACCGCGTGGTGCTGAAGCAGTTGCCTAAGCATACGCCTGTGGTATTGGTGGTCAATAAAATCGATAAAGATAAAGCCAAAGACAAATTTGCGCTTGAGGCTTTTATCAATGAAGTGCGCCAAGAGTTTGAATTTGCCGCCAGCGAGGCAGTCAGCGCGAAACATGGTCTGCGTATTGCCAATTTGCTGGAATTGCTCAAGCCGTATCTGCCGGAAAGTATCCCGATGTATCCGGAAGATATGGTGACGGATAAATCCAGCCGATTTCTGGCGATGGAGATTGTGCGCGAAAAACTGTTCCGTTATTTGGGCGAAGAGTTGCCGTATGCGATGAATGTTGAAGTGGAGCAGTTTGAGGAAGAGGAAAGCGGACTGTTCCGCATTTATATCGCGGTGTTGGTCGATAAAGACAGCCAAAAGGCGATTTTGATTGGCAAGGGTGGGGAGAAATTGAAGAAAATTTCTACTGAAGCCCGCCTTGATATGGAAAAATT
>NZ_JBQCWZ010000055.1:0-10082 GCF_051956895.1 Neisseria sp. P0021.S006 | reverse complement strand
TTGAAACCCGGCAATACAGAAGGCGTTTTGAGTAACAACATAATGGCAACCGTCAGAATTTAATACACGCTTACTTTAACAAGGCAGTCTGAAAACTGGAAAGAATGCTTTGTTTGGTATAAAGACGATTTTGTTATATTGAAGACATGAAAAGGCCGTCTGAAAACCAAATTTCAGACGGCCTTGCTGGTGTGGTAAGGATCAATAGGCAACAGGATCTTGAGATGCAGGCTGGTGTTGCGCCGCGTCATAGTTTTCCTGAGCCGAGCGGACGGCTTTTTCCAAACCCTTGATCCGTTCGAGATAGCGGGCATAGTTGCGTTCATTGCCATAACGCACTTTTTTGCCTTCTTCCAAGTTTTTCTTGGCGGTATCCAAAGCACGCTTGGCTGCGCCGACGTCAGCCGGATTGACCGGGGCGACAGCTTCTTCCGCTTGCTCGGTTTTGCTTGGGGAAATCGGCGTTGCCGGTGTTGAAACAGGCGCAGAAGTATAGACGGACGGTTTGCCGATATTGCTGGCTTTGCAGTTTTTGCCGCCGGCTTGGGTATAGACTTTGCGGCCGGCAGAATCGGTACATTCAAAAATAGGCGCGGCGGAAATTGCAGTTGTCAAAGTGAGTAGTAATGTACTGATCCAAATTTTGTTCATTTTTATTTTTCCTTAAAACCATTTCCACCAAACAAGCAAAGCCGCAATCATGATGATGTTGGCGAAGAGGATGGGCTTCCACTGTCTGGGCGCACGTCGTAATTCAGCGCCAGATCGTGTGCGGCGGATATAGAAAAACGGGCTGAGCAGCATGGAAGCGGCGCATACCAAAATAATCACGGCGTAATAGATTTTGTGCGTTTCCATATTGTTTCTCCGTTTCAGACGGCCTGAAATGCTGCCTACAACGCATTTTTGCGTGAAGCGCTGTCTGTTTTTATCTTGCATAGGCATTGGGCACACTTGCTATGGCCTCAATCCTGAGGTCTTTGCAAAAATATGCTACAATCGCGTCCGATTATAACATTCTATTTATAAAGGTTTTACGAATAATGATTTCTACCAACGGCATCACCATGCAGTTCGGCGCAAAGCCGCTGTTTGAAAACGTATCCGTCAAATTTGGCGAAGGCAACCGTTACGGCTTGATCGGCGCCAACGGCTCAGGCAAGTCCACCTTCATGAAAATCCTCGGCGGCGATTTGGAACAGACTGCCGGCGAAGTAGCGATTGAAAACGGCGTGCGTTTGGGTAAATTGCGCCAAGACCAGTTTGCCTACGAAGACATGCGCGTGCTGGACGTAGTGATGATGGGCCATACCGAAATGTGGGCGGCGATGACCGAGCGTGATGCGATTTACGCCAACCCCGAAGCTACCGAAGACGACTACATGAAAGCCGCCGAACTGGAAGCTAAGTTTGCCGAATACGACGGCTACACTGCCGAAGCACGCGCTGCCGAATTGTTGAGCGGCGTGGGCATTTCCGAAGATTTGCACAATGCGACCATGGCAGAAGTCGCCCCGGGCTTCAAGCTGCGCGTATTGCTGGCGCAAGCCCTGTTCTCCAAGCCAGATGTATTGCTTTTGGACGAACCGACCAATAACTTGGACATTAATACCATCCGCTGGTTGGAAGGCGTGTTGAACCAGTACGACTCCACCATGATTATCATCTCGCACGACCGTCACTTTTTGAACGAAGTCTGCACCCATATGGCGGATTTGGACTACAACACCATCACCATCTATCCGGGCAACTACGACGACTATATGCTTGCTTCCGCCCAATCGCGTGAGCGCGCCCTGAAAGACAACGCCAAAGCCAAAGAGAAACTGCAAGAGCTGCAAGAGTTCGTTGCACGCTTCTCTGCGAACAAATCCAAAGCCCGTCAGGCAACCAGCCGTCTGAAGCAGGCAGACAAAATCAAATCGGAAATGGTCGAAGTCAAACCTTCTACCCGTCAAAACCCGTATATTCGTTTTGAAGCCGACGAAAAAGCCAAATTGCACCGTCAGGCTGTGGAAGTTGAAAAACTGGCCAAACGCTTTGAAACCCAGTTGTTTAAAAACCTGAACTTCATCCTTGAAGCAGGCCAACGCCTTGCCATCATCGGCCCGAACGGCGCGGGTAAATCTACCTTGCTGAAACTCTTGGCAGGTGCGTACAACCCCGAATATTCAGGCGGCCTGCTGCCGGACGAAGGCACCATCAAATGGGCGGAAAAAGCCAGTGTCGGCTACTATCCGCAAGACCATGAAAACGACTTCGACGTCGATATGGACCTGAGCGAATGGATGCGCCAATGGGGTCAGGAAGGCGATGACGAGCAAGTCATCCGCGGCACTTTGGGCCGCTTGCTCTTTGGCAGCAACGATGTTGTGAAAAAAGTGAAGGTTCTCTCCGGTGGCGAAAAAGGCCGTATGCTTTACGGCAAACTGTTGCTGTTGAAACCCAATGTCTTAGTCATGGATGAACCGACCAACCACATGGACATGGAAAGCATCGAATCCTTGAACATGGCACTAGAAAAATACAACGGCACGCTGATTTTTGTATCGCATGACCGTCAGTTTGTATCTTCATTGGCTACCCAAATCATCGAATTGGATGGCAAAGGCGGATATGAACACTACTTGGGCGATTACGAAAGCTATCTGGAGAAAAAAGGTTTGGCTTAAATCTTTATCAACAATCTAATAAGGCATTGAGATGCCGTCTGAAAATTTCTATATTTTCAGACGGCATTTTCTTTTCAAAATTAAACAATAGTATATTGAACTTTTATGCCAAAATTATGACTAATAAAAGCATTTTACAAAAGAATAATTCAATATTACGACATTTTTGAAGGAATATATTAAATGGTAAACATTAAAACAGCAGTACCCAATGCCTCTCAATATGGTGCCAAACTTGGCTATACGACTTATGAGGCAGAACAAAGTGAACTGAAAAACGGCGTTGTTAAAAATGCCTCTTCTTCAGAGGCAGAACGCGCAACTGCCCGTGAAGCAAGCGGTCAGGCATATGTTGATTTGCCTACTAATGCATCTGTGTCATTTATTGCACAAGCAGATGCCAATGCCGTAACCATCCGTTATACCGTTCCTGACGGTGAAAGCGGTAAAGTAGAAGTCAAAGTCAATAATACAGTGATCGGTACTTTGGATTTGTCTTCCAAATCTAACTGGCAATATTTGGATAACTATACATATCATCCGAATGATGATATTAAAGTTCATGATACGCCTGCGGCAGATAGGCTTGCCCGCTTCCAATTTGACGAAGTCAGCCAATTATTTAAAGAGGCCAATATCAAGGTAGGGGATAAGGTTACAATCACTAATATCGACAGCACGCCCGTAGGCATTGACTTGGTTGATTTGGAAAAGGCACCGGACGCCATTAGACAGCCTGAAAACAGTGTCAGCATTACTGATTTCGGCGCAGTCGCCAATGACGGCTCGGATGATTACCAAGCATTCATAGCTGCGATTGAATCTGCAAAAGCGTCTAAAAAATCTGTTTACATTCCTGAAGGTCAATTTGATTTTTCACGACCGATTTCCCTTTATGTTCCTGATGGTATTAAGATTACCGGTGCAGGGCAATGGCACACTAAGTTACATTTTTTGAATACTGAAGCTGCTAAATACGATGATAAGGGTTATGCGAGCGGTGGCGGTGGTATTACTTTTGAACCCGGTAGTAAAGATATAGATTTGGGCAATCTCTCTATGGATTCAAATCTAAATTCAAGACATGATGAGAAAGCCAATTATAAAGGGATATCCGGCACTTTAGGTACTGGCTCTTCTATTCACGATATCAAAATTGAACATTTTGAAGCTGGCGTATGGATTGGGGATTATTCTAAAAACAAACCTTTAAATTACACTGATGGTTTGACTATCTCCAATGCCACTATTCGCAACAACTTTGCAGACGGCGTTAACTTTGCACAAGGTACCAGCAATTCCACTGTTATCAATTCCAATATCCGTGGCAATGGTGATGATGGCTTAGCAACATGGTCAAGTCATCATGAGAATACCAATGCCCATGTTGCTGAAAATAACCACTTTTTAAACAATACCGTTGAATTAGGCTGGCGTGCGGCAGGTATTGGTATCTTTGGCGGCAAAGGTCATGAAGTAGCCAATAACCTTATTAAAGATAATGCCAATTGGGGTGGCGTACGCTTAAACACTGTATTCAAAAACAGCCATAATTTTGATTTCAATGATACGGGTATTTCCGTTCACGATAACTTACTGGTAAACAACGGGACTAATGCCGACACATATGGTCGTGTTAAAGGTTCTATCGATTTGGAAGAAGGCAGGGATTATGCTACTCCCGAAAAAGATATTTTGGGAGAACTCAACAATATCAAAATTGAAAATAACACTATTGTGAATAATCTTTCCGACCAAGAGATTACCAAAACCCGTAATCCTAAAGAAGGCAATATTCCGGAGCCTGTAAACGAGACTACATTAACCATCGAAAATAATCATAGCCTTTCGGTAGCAGAAAATACTTCTGCAAAAAATGTAGCGGAAATAGATGATCACAGTCTTACCCAAGCTGCGAATCATTTAGGTGCTGATAATATCATCACAATTACAGACAGCAGCCATGCTCTTGTCAGCGGCGGCGATGGCAATGACCGTATCAGAGGCGGTTTGGGCAATGATACGATTAACGGTGATTCAGGTAATGACATTATTTTTGGCTATGATGGAAACGATCGTCTCAATGGCGGTATGGGTAATGATTCTATACATGGAGGTAACGGCAACGATACTTTATGGGGTGAAAGTGGCAATGACCGTTTGAATGGCGGCGATGGCAACGATGTTTTATTTGGCGGACAAGGAACCGATTACTTGGTAGGCGGTAAGGGTGCCGATACTTATGTTTTCAGCCTTGGAGAAGGTAAGGATACGATTACCGATAATGTGGGCGAACATAATGCACTGCAATTTGGCCAAAATATCTCTGTTAATGACCTGCATATTGATGCCATCACTGATGTTCGAGGCAATATCGATTGGAAAATTACCGTTAAGGGATCAGAAGGGGACAGCATTACCATCAATGACCAATTCTTTTCCGGTAACACTAACAATGCCGTGATTGATACCTTCCGTTTCGATGAAGGCACATTGAGCCTGCAAGAGTTGATGGGTAGGTTGTCAGGTAATGACAATATCAGTAATTTGTCAGACGTCAATACGCATACTGACCGCATGAGCTACTCGTCTGTCGATACGGTTGATGTTCACGATGACACAGCATCTACCGCCAACGCTGGAATTATCTAATTAGCTGTCTTTTAGGCTGAATAAAGGCCGTCTGAAATCTGGCAAACAGGTTTCAGACGGCCTTTTTGTGGCTTATTTTGTTATGGTTGATTGTTTAACTGAATAAACCTTTAAACCACAACACAATCGCGTCCCACATACGGCGCAACCAGCTGCCTTCTTCCACGCCGGTTAGGGCGACGACGTCTTTTTCGGCAATGATTTTGCCGTCTTTCATGACTTTCAGTTTGCCCAATACTTGACCTTTTTCAATCGGGGCGAGGACGGGCTGAAGCGTTTCTAAGATTGGTTTGACGTTTTTGCCGGTATCGTGGGGAATGGTAATGTAAACATCGTCCAAGAAACCGATGTCTACGGCTTTGGTGCTGCCTTTGTAAACTTTGACTTGGGAAATCACTTCTCCGCCGTTGTAAAGTTTAGGCGTATCAAATGCCTGCAATGACCAGTTGAGCAGTTTGCTGCTTTCGCTTGCGCGCGCTTCGGTGGATTCGGCACCGGCAAGGATGGAAACAATACGGCGGTTGTTACGTTTGCTGGAAGCAGCAAGATGATAGCCTGCTCCTTCAGAATAGCCGGTTTTCAAACCGTCGATACTGCTGTCGCGATAGAGCAGAAGATTGCGGTTGGGCTGCTCGATATTATTGTATTTGAAAGATTTATTTGCAAACAAAGGATAGTATTTCGGATAGTCGTTGATCAGCGCGGCTGCCAAAATGGCCAAGTCGCCAACGGTTGAAACATGGCCGTTAGAAGAAATGCCGGTCGGGTTGTTGAAGTGGGTGTGCTTCATGCCCAAGCGTTTGGCTTCTTCATTCATTTGTTTGACGAATTCATCGATAGAGCCGTTACCGATGGCTTCTGCAAGGGTGATGGCGGCATCGTTGGCCGATTGGATGGTTGTCCCCTTAATTAAGGAGCTGACGCTGACAGGCACTTTTGGGTCGAGGAACATACGCGAACCTTCGACTTTCCATGCGGCATTGGAAACGGTCAGCATTTGGCTTGCTTCAAGTGTACCGTTTTCTAATGCTTTAAAGGCAAGGTAGGCAGTCATCATTTGCGTCAACGCGGCAGGTTCGATAGGCGCGTCGGCATTGTTGGATGCCAAGGTTTGCTTGCTGTGCAGGTCGGTAACGATGTAGGCGGTTGCCGCGATTTCCGGAGGCGTTGTCGGACTGTTGATGCTGTGCAACAATGGCTGCGGCTGTGCCTCGCCTTGTACGGCAGGTGCGGAGGCAACCGGGTCGGCGGCAAGGGCGTGGGTATTCAGGAGGGCAGCAAAAATTAAGCTAAGTAGCGTTTTTTTCATCATTGTTTGTAAATTTGAATATGGGTGGATACTGTTATCGAGTAAACAGTTTGGCATACTAAATAGATAGTAAGCGGACATTATACCGTTTCATTCAGGCTTTGCTAAGATTTTTCTTGCCTTCAGACGGCCTCAGGGGTATGGTTTTAACTTTTTCCTCAGGCCGATTCGGCCGAATGACAATTTATTTTCGAACACTGAATACCATGAACCATCCTCTTCCTCTTTCCGATTATCTGACCCGTATTTTGACCGCTTCCGTTTATGATGTAGCCGTAGAAACGCCTTTGGATTTGGCACGCAGTCTGTCAGGCCGTCTGAACAATCAGGTTTTGCTCAAACGTGAAGATTTGCAGCCGGTGTTTTCGTTCAAAATCCGCGGTGCGTACAACAAAATGGCGAAGCTGCCGAAAGAAGCTTTGGATTGCGGCGTGATTGCTGCCAGCGCGGGCAACCATGCGCAGGGTGTGGCTTTATCGGCGCAGTATTTGGGTTGCCGCGCCGTCATCGTGATGCCGGAAACAACGCCTAAAATCAAAATTGACGCGGTAAAGAGCCGTGGCGGCGAAGTGGTATTGAAAGGCGTGTCTTACAATGATGCCTATGATTATGCGATGGAGTTGGCCGAAAAGGAAAAGCTGACTTATATTGCGCCTTTTGATGATCCGGATGTGATTGCCGGCCAGGGAACCATCGGCATGGAAATCCTCCGTCAACACCGCAATATCAATGCGATTTTTGTTCCGATTGGTGGAGGCGGCTTGGCAGCAGGCGTAGCGGCGTTTATCAAACAAGTTTGTCCTGAAATTAAAGTGATTGGCGTGCAAACTGATGATTCTTGCTGTATGAAGCAATCGGTTGAGGCAGGGAAAATCGTACATTTGAAAGATGTCGGCCTGTTTTCAGACGGCACGGCGGTTAAAGTGGTGGGCGAGGAAACCTTCCGCCTGTGTAAAGAGCTGTTGGACGAAATTATTACGGTCAATACGGATATGTTGTGCGGCGCGATTAAAGATATTTTTGACGATACGCGTAGCATTACTGAGCCTGCGGGCGCATTGGCTCTTGCCGGCCTGAAGGCTTACGTTGCGAAAAACAATATCCAAGGTCAAAATTTGGTTGCCGTCACCAGTGGCGCCAATATGAACTTCCACCGCTTACGCCACGTTTCGGAGCGCAGTGAGCTGGGCGAGGGCAACGAAGGTATTTTCGCCGTTACCATTCCCGAAGAAAAGGGCAGCTTCCTGAAGTTTATCAATTTGCTGGGAAGCCGGAACATTACTGAGTTCAACTATCGCTACGGCAGCGATAAAAATGCGCATATTTTTGTCGGCTTGCAAACCGCCGGTGCGCAAGACTTGGCCGTCATCAGCAAACAACTGGCTGACGCAGGTTTGCCCAATGTCGATCTGACCAATGACGAAATCGCCAAAATCCATATCCGTTACATGGTCGGCGGACGTACGGAAAAAGTATCCAGCGAACGCTTGGTCAGCTTTGAATTTCCGGAGCGTCCCGGCGCATTGTCCCGCTTCTTGAACCATATGCGCGCCGAATGGAATATTACTTTGTTCCATTATCGCAATCATGGTGCGGACTACGGCCGTATTTTGGTCGGTATCGATGTACCTGAAAGCGACAATGAAGCCTTTGCCGACTTCTTGGAGAGCTTGGGTTATGTTTATAAAGAAGAAACCGATAATCCGGCTTATAAACTTTTCTTGGCTTAATCAGTAAGATAAAAGGCCGTCTGAAAAATTTCAGACGGCCTTGTGTTTTATGTTCGGCTTTATTTTTTACGGAACACCAAGTCCCAAACGCCATGACCCAATCGTTTGCCTCGGGCTTCAAATTTGGTTTCAGGACGATAATCGGGCGTAGGGGCGTAATCGGCAGCCGTGTTTTGCAAAGCGTCGAAACTGCTCAAAACCTCCAGCATTTGCACGGCGTATTCTTCCCAGTCGGTCGCCATATGGACATAGCCGCCGCTTTTGAGTTTGGGCAGCAGCTTTTCAACAAACGGCACTTGTACCAAGCGGCGTTTATTGTGACGTTTTTTGTGCCAAGGGTCAGGGAAGAAAATATGAATGCCGTCTAAAGAACCGTCTTCCAGCATCTTTTCCACTACTTCCACCGCATCATGACGCATTACGCGGATATTGGAAATGTGTTCTTCCTCAATCAGCTTCAAGATATTGCCGACGCCCGGGCCGTGAACATCAATTGCTAAAAAGTCGGTATCGGGCAGACGTTTGGCGATTTCCACTGTCGCGACGCCCATACCGAAACCGATTTCCAAAACTTTAGGATTATCCCGGCCGAATGCGCGGTTCAAATCCAAAGGAGCTTCTTGGAAGTCCACACCAAATTGCGGCCACATTGTATCGATGGCGCGCTGTTGGGCAGCGGTCATATGGCCTTGACGCAAGACGAAACTGCGGATGCTGCGTTTGTGTTCTTCAGGAACGGTATTTTCGGGTGTATTTTCTGGAATGTTTTCGGACATGTTGTTTTAAATCAGTGAGAAATCAAATAAAAAGGCCGTCTGAAAAAATCAGACAACCCTGCATATAAATCGGCGTGATTATAGCGAATAAACGCTTTTCCTGAAACCTTTTAAAAAGAAGGTTTCAGACGGCCTTTTTAAGACAATACCGGTTGCGGTACTTTGTGTTGCACCGCATAAACCGCAGCTTGGACGCGGCTGCTTAGATTCAGCTTGCGCAATAGGTTCTGCACATGCACTTTGACGGTTGACTCAGCCAAGTTTAAATGGCGGGCAATGATTTTATTGCTGTGTCCGGCGGCAAGGTAGCCCAAGATTTCCATTTCGCGCGGGGTCAGCTGCGCCAGCAGGTGGTCGGAGCGTGAAGGAGAAGGGGAAATCAGCGATTGCACCAAGCGGCTGGTCATTTCTGGAGAGAAGACATTGTCGCCATCGACGGCTTTGCGAATGCTTTCCAAGAGGAAGTCGGCGTTGATGTTTTTCAGCAAAAAGCCTTTTGCACCCATACGCATACATTCGGTCAAGTCGTCGCTGTCTTCGGAAACGGTCAGCATGATGACGGTCAGTTGTGGATTGATGCTCAAAATTTGAGCCAGTGCTTCGCGGCCGTTCATGACCGGCATATCCAAGTCCAACAAAACTACGTCAGGCTTAAGCTGTTCGACCATTTTTACGCCGGCCAGGCCGTCTGAAGCTTCGCCGACGACTTCAAAATCGGGCTGGCGGGAGAGCAGGGCTTTGATGCCGCTGCGAAATAGGGTGTGGTCGTCAATAAGGGTAATTTTAATCGTCATGATGCTGTTCTCATTTGTTGCGGCAAAGTCAGCATAACCGCCGTACCTTGCCCAATCTGCGATGTAATGGCCAATTCTGCGTTAATCCGTTGGGCCCGTTCCTGCATAATGCCCAAGCCGACATGTTCGCCTGAAGGCCGGTTTGATAG
>NZ_JBQCWZ010000054.1:0-10168 GCF_051956895.1 Neisseria sp. P0021.S006 | reverse complement strand
TGACCGCCGAATTTCTTGCCGACAGTTTGGGTGCGCAAATCCGTCGTTTTGATAAGGGTGGCGAGAGTTTCTACAATCAGATTTCCGCGCTGCACAAATCCGTGCGCGGTTCGCATCCTAACGCGGCCTTGTATTGGTTCTGCCGTATGCTCGACGGCGGTACCGACCCGCGCTATCTTGCCCGCCGCATTGTCCGCATGGCATGGGAAGACATCGGCTTGGCCGATCCGCGTGCCTTAACGATTGCCAATGATGCCGCCGCTACTTATGAGCGCTTAGGCTCGCCCGAAGGGGAGCTCGCACTGGCGCAAGCCGTGTTGTATCTCGCCGCCGCCGCGAAATCCAACGCGGGCTACAAGGCATACAACCAAATGCGCCGTTTCGTCAAAGAAAATGCCAGCGACGAAGTGCCTGTCCATCTGCGCAATGCGCCGACCAAACTGATGAAAGAATTGGGTTATGGACGCGAATACCGCTATGCCCATGACGAACCTAATGCCTACGCCGCTGGCGAAAGCTATATGCCCGACGGCTTGGATGAACCCGATTTCTATCAACCTGTCCCTCGTGGATTGGAAATCAAAATTGGCGAAAAGCTGAAATGGTTGAAATCCTTGGATGAAGATGCACTGGATGATTAAAACAATAAATGTACATAATACAAATCTAAGATCAAATTGAATTTTTCAGACGGCCTTTGCTGTTTGAATATTTTTAACCTATACCATACACACACACTTTTTCATGAATATTTTTAACCTATACCATACACACACACTTTTTCATGAATATTTTTGAAGCCTTACTATTATTGTGCCTGCTGATTGTCATTAGCGCGTTTGTATCCTGTTCCGAACTTGCGCTGGCTTCGGCACGCAAAATCAAATTGCAGGTCATGGCGAAAGACGGCGGCGATACGCGTGCGCTTGACGTAATCAATATGCAGCAGCAGCCGGGCAGTTTTATTACCGTTGTCCAAATCGGTTTGAACGCCGTCGCCATTCTTGCCGGTATTGTCGGCGAGGCAGCAATACGTCCGTATTTTGGCAAACTATTGGAGAACGCAGGTAGTTGGGGCAGCACAGTTGCCTCTTTGCTGACATTCTCGCTGGTTACAGGCAGCTTTATTTTAATTGCCGACCTGATGCCCAAGCGTATGGCAATGACCCATCCCGAAGCGGTGGCGGTACGCATTGTGCGTCCGATGATGTTTTTGATTTTTATCTTAAAGCCGTTTATTTTGATTTTTGACGGATTGGCAAACGCAATATTCAAGCTCTTCAAAATTTCCACCGTCCGTCAGGAACAACTGACTTCGGAAGACATTTACGCCGTCGTCGATGCCGGTGCGCAGGCTGGTGTGTTGAAAGAACAAGAACACTATCTGATTGAAAACATTTTCGATATGCAAGAGCGCAAGGTAACTTCCACCATGAGCACGCGCGAATACATTGTCTATTTTGATAAAAACGACAACAGCGATACCGTGTTGGAAATGATGTCGGACAAACCGCACAACAAATTCCTTGTGTGCGACGGCGATTTGGAACGCGTTATCGGCTATATCGAATCGCATACGTTGCTGACCTTATTTTTAAGAGAAAAAGATGTCCGGCTGACCGACAAGCGCGTGTTGCGTAAAGCCTTGTTTATCCCCGATACGCTGTCGCTTTACGATGTCTTGGAAACCTTCAAGACTTCTGGCGAAGACTTTGCCGTCGTAGTGAACGAATACGCGCTGGTGGTTGGCGTGGTAACGCTGAAAGATGTGATGAGCATTGTGATGGGCGAGCTGGTCAATACCGAAGAAGAGCCGCAAATCATCCGCCGTACCGAAGACACATGGTTGGTGGACGGCGCGACCCCGCTCGCCGATGTCATGCGTGCGTTGGATATCGAAGAGTTTCCCGATTCGGAAAACTACGAAACCATCGCCGGCTTTATGATGTATTCCCTGCGCAAAATCCCGAAACGTACAGATTTTCTGGTTTATGCCGGTTATAAGTTTGAAATTATCGATACTGAAAATTTGAAAATCGACCAGCTTTTGGTTTCCAAACAAGGAAATATGGTGGGAAAAATGTAACGGGTTGCTGGGAACACTTGAAAAGAAAATTAAAAAATGAATAAAAAGGAAAAAATATTATGACGACAACTGAACCTCAAAAATACGCCCGCAGCCTGCACGCGCCCATCAGCCTCGGCACGACTTCAGACGACCGCTTTATGCCGCGCGGCTTTCTTTCATATTTTGCCTCGCTGCCGAAATTGGTTTTAACCGAAAAATTAGATGGGCAAAACAACTGCTTTGCCGCGCACGGCCTCTATGCCCGTAGTCATGCTGCACCTACCCAGCATCCGTGGGATAAACCTTTGCTGCAACGATGGCAGCAAATCAAAGATGATTTGGGCGATCTCGAACTTTTTGGCGAGAATATGTACGGCATTCATTCGATTGCCTATTCTCAACTGGAAAGCTATTTTTATCTATTCGCCGTCCGCCGTGGCGGACATTGGCTTTCATGGGAAGAGGTTAAATTTTATGCGCAGCTGTTTGATTTTCCGACTGTGCCAGAAATCCCAATTGTCCAGCCGCTTGCAGATTCCACTCAAAAATACGCCAATGAAGATATTGCTTTAGCGCAATGGCTTGCCGCTAATTTGGGAGAGCCGTGGACAGACAGCGTACAAACTGCCGGTAAGCTTGGCGGCTACGATCCGAAAACAGGAGCGGCATGCAGTGAAGGTTTCGTTATCCGGAACGCCGCTGATTTTGCCACCAACAACGGCAACCTGCCTGTTCAATTCAATGAATTTGATAATCTTTTCAAATTGGTGCGAGCCAAACACGTTAAAACCGACGTTCATTGGACGAAAACTTGGAAGCCTGCCCGTCTTATCGATTACGACAAATATCATTGGCAAAGCTGGCAGTTTCAGACGGCCTGAAGTCCAATTATCCAATAATAAGAAAGACAATTATGTGGACATTCCCAGATTACATACCCGGTCAACTTCCTGATTGGCAAGCCTTAGAACGTCGTTTCAGCTGGTTTGCCGATATGAAGGATGTTCTGCAAGACCCTGAGTGGCATGCTGAAGGCGATGTATTTACGCATACCAAAATGGTGTGCGAAGCCCTTTTACAACTGCCCGAGTTTCAAGCGCTTGATGAACAGGAGCAACATATTCTGTTTGCTGCCGCCATACTGCATGATGTGGAAAAACGCAGTACGACCAAGCGTGAAATAGAAAACGGTAAAGAGCGTATCGTTTCGCCGCATCACGCAAAAAAAGGCGAGCATACTGCCCGTACTTTACTGTATACCGAATTTGCCGCTCCATTTGCCGTAAGAGAAGCAATCGCCAAACTTGTGCGCTTGCACGGATTGCCTTTATGGGCAATTAACAAGCCTAATCCTGATCGAGCTGTCATAGCGGCCAGTTTGCAGGTTAACACTGCACATCTTGCCATGCTGGCTAAAGCCGATGTCCTGGGTCGTATATGTTGCGACCAACAGGATATTTTGCTGCGCGTTGATTTGTTTCGTGAACTCTGTGAAGAAAATGCTTGTTGGGGTAAGGCACGTACGTTCGCCAGCGATTACGGACGCTATCTCTATCTTAACGGCCGTAGCGAAATGCCGGATTATCAGCCATTTGATGATCAGACCTTTGAGGTGTACGCCATGTGCGCCATAGCAGGTAGCGGCAAAGACAGCTACATCAGGCAACATCTTGCCCATTTACCTATGCTGTCGCTCGATGAGATTCGCCGTGAGCGTAAACTCAATCCCGCAGATTCCAAACATACCGCCGAAGCAGTGCGTTTGGGTAAAGAGCAGGCAAAAGAATACCTGCGAGCCCGTACGTCATTTGTCTTCAATGCGACCAATCTCAACCGCGACTTGCGCAGTAAATGGCTGCCGATGTTTGCCGATTACGGCGCACGTGTGCATCTCATTTATTTGGAAGTGCCTTACACGCAATTACTATCGCAAAACCGTAACCGCGAACATTCTGTTCCGAATGATGTGTTGCACCGCATGATAGAAAAGCTGGAAATCCCTGATTACAGTGAAGCGCATACGGTAGATTTTGTGGTCTCTTCTTAAAAAGTAAAGGGTTTTTGTAAGTAGGCCGTCTGAAACAATCTAATGTTTCAGACGGCCTTTTTATGAAATTAAAATTACTAGAGCTAAGGGGAAGGTCTTTATTCGCAATTTAAGCCTTTTGTTTTTTCAGCGAATGTATCCATGGCAATTTGGCACATGCGTTCACGTTGGCCTACGTCGGCAGCAGGCAGGATTTGGCGCAGGTATTTTGTGTTGTCACGTTGGAACGATGCTTTATCGCCTGCTTTTTGGTAACACGCATCCGCACGGGTAAAGTATTGCTGGCAGATTTTCGGCAATTCTTCAAAGGACAAGGGTTTGCTTTTGTGCATGCCGTGTGCGGAGACGGAGAGGGAGGAAAGGGCGCACAGCGCGATGATTAAGGTTTGGGAAATGGTTTTCATGGTAAGCCTATTTATTGAAGTGGTGTTTAAATCAATTGTTCGCCCCAATGCAGCTTTTGGCGCAGGGTTTTGAAGTATTGGTAATCGGTGGGATGGAGGACGCGCAAGGGATTGTGATAGCGGCGAATGATGATGCGGTCGAAGTTTTGCACGTCGATATGGGATTGTCCGTCAAAATGTGCGCGTGCGTCGCCGCTTTTGGTAATGAGGATTTCGATTACGCTGGTGTCGGAGATGGCAATCGGGCGGTTGGTCATGGATTGCGGACAGATAGGCACAAGCGTGAAGGCGTGCAGACCGGCTTGCATGATGGGGCCGCCGGCGGCAAGTGCATAAGCGGTCGAACCTGTCGGCGTGGAAATAATCAGGCCGTCCGAACGTTGGGTATAGACAAATTCTTGATTGATAAATACTTCAAATTCAATCATTTGGCCTGCACCGCCACGAGACAGTACGGTGTCGTTGAGGGCTAGGGCGCGTTCGATGGTTTCGCCGTCACGAATGATACTGGCTTCAATGAGGATGCGCTCTTCGGGCAGATATTTGCCTTCCAGTACGGGGCGGATACCCTCAACCATGGTGTCGCGTGAGATTTGGGTGAGAAAGCCTAAGTGGCCTTGATTGATGCCGATGATAGGAACGGCGCGCGGAGCAACTTCGCGGGCAGCGGAGAGGAAGGTACCGTCGCCGCCGAGCACAATGACGAGGTCGCAATATTTGCCCAGTTGGGCTTTGTTTACGGTTTCGCAGTAGGCGGAATCTTGGATATAGACGCAGTGTTCTTCTACGCTCAATTCATCCAGATAGATGGTGAAGCCGTTTTCGCGCAGAAAAGAAACCAATGTGTGGACGGTATCTTGAATTTCGGGCGTATTGGGACGTGTAACGATACCGATGTTTTTAAATGGGCTTTTCATGATAGTAGGCCGTCTGAAATTAAGTGTCTAATCTATCCAGATATCGCGCTCGAGGCGATCGAGGCGTTCGTTTAGGCGGGCAACGTCGTCACGCAGTTTGTCCACTTCTTCCAACCATGCGGCAAGCGTGGCTTGGTCGATAACAGGGGATTCGGGTTCGCGTGAAAAGTCGCTGATTTGCTCGGCAATGCTTTTGCCGATTTTTTTCATGGTGCGGCCGATGTCGCCGGCGCGCGAGCTGATACTTTCTGCGGCCACATGACCGAATACACGCGCCAAATCTTCGCTCGGATAATAGCGCAGTCCACCCAAAATAGGAAGGACGGACATGCCCAAGACCAAGTCGCCTTCGAGGCTGATGTCGCCCACGCCGGGCTGGCCGCCTTGGAGGATTTTTTGGATGGCGCTGTTGTGGAATGTGATGTTGGTGTCGGCGGTTTCATTTGCGGTTTCAAGAAAACCTTGTTCGCTGATGCGTCCGGTCAGTCTGAAACCGGTCAGGCTGATGCAGATGATGCTGCCTGCAAATTCAGACAGCTCGCGCTGTTGCTCTGGATTTTGCTGTATCAGGTGGTTGATAAGGGGAAATAGGGCGGACATGGTTTACTCTAAATGCCGTCTGAAACGGATTAATGGGTTGAGTCGCAATTTTACAGGCTTAGCCCGTCTGCGCAAACGGTATTTACAATTTTGCCGTTGCTTTTGTCATCAACGATGAAATCAGGAGCCGGTAGCCCGAGTTTGGCCGCTTCGGCAGTATAAAATTCGGCCCGGCTTGGGTGGCGGGGTTCGACAATATTGCGGATACGCTTGCCGTCAGCTTGGCAGGCCGTTTGAAAAAGGACTTGGACGGCAAGATCCTTATGAAGAATATTGACGGGTTGATTGCCGCCTTGAATGCGTGTTTTCTGAACCAGCTTGGTAACGGGATGACGGTCGGCAGAGTAAAGCCCGCCCAGTCGCAGTATATCGATATGGGGGACGGCGCTTTCAAGCAGGGCTTGCTCGACTACGAGGATTTGACGGGCAGATTCGGTTTGCGGATCGGGCGGCGTGCTTTCATCGCATATGCGTGCTTGGTCGCCATACACGCTGGTGCTGCTGGTAAAGATGATGTGTTGTACCTTAGATTGCTCGGCAAGTTGAATCCATTTTTTTAAGGTATCGGCGTAATGGTTTAATGATGAAGGCGGAAGCAGGCAAAACCATGTCGGCTTGTTGATATGGTTTTGCCATAAGGTCGAACTGTGAAAAATATCGTTTTGGTTTAAATCGATAATGTCGAGTTCAATTGGCAGATTGATGTCGTCGGAGGTCAGGTTGCGTTTGACGGCGGCTACCTGACTGCCTTGCTCATAAAATTTTTGTGCCAGCGGCAGGCCGAGATAGCCTAAGCCGAGAATGGAAATATCGGGAAGGTGCATAAATAAAGCATCCGAAAATTAACAGGCCGTCTGAAAATAGCTTTAACTTGGTTAAAGCCACGTTTTCAGACGGCCTTTGTATGGAAAAATTAATGGTTGCTGCCGATTTTTTGGTCGAATTCGGCACGGTGTTCCGGCAGGAGGTAGGGGCGTAACAGGCTGAGTGTGCGGCTGATGCCCCGTACTTTGGAATCCTCGGTCAACTTGGCTCGACCGCGCAGGGAGCTGTCGAAGTCGAACCAGTATTTCGTCACCATCCACATATTGACGGCAAGGTCGTTCATGGCGGTTTGGTCTGCGCTGATGATGTTCAGACCGTTGAGCTGGGTCAGCAGGTTGACCAACAGCGGGGACACTTTGGCTTGGGTAAAGGTATTGTGCTCGCCCAATAATTCGGCACTGCGGGCAAGCAGGGTATTCACATCGCTGAAAAGGAAACGGTATTCCCACATCACATCATAAATACCGGCCATGTAGTTGATGGAGTCTTCCACATTAGACGGCAATACGGCTTCGTTAAGGTAGACAAGCAGGGCTTCGCTGTAACGCTTGAACAATTGGACAATAATTTCGTCTTTGTTGCGGAAATGGTAGTAGAGGTTGCCCGGGCTGATGCCTAAGTGGGCGGCAATATGGTTGGTGCTAATATTGCGCTCGCCTTCTTCGTTGAACAAGGCGAGGCTGGCATTGATGATTCGTGTGTAAGTGTTGACTTTAGCAATGCGCGGCATGGAATACACTCCTTTGTTTTATAGGCTGTATGAAGTCGGCAGCCAGTTGGGTTCTGCGTGTAATTCTACCTGAAATTGAGTAAATACTGTATTACAAACATATTGTGCCAGCTGGTGGACATCTTGAGCGGACGCATTGTTTTTATTCACCAAAACCAAAGCCTGTCTGTCATGCACAGCCGCCCCGCCGATCTGATGGCCTTTCAGACGGCATTGGTCAATCAGCCAGCCGGCCGCGAGTTTGACCGAACCGTCAGGCTGCGGATAGCGTGGCATATTGGGGTATTGTTGCAACAAATCGGCAGCTTTTTCAGCGCTGACAACAGGGTTTTTAAAGAAACTTCCGACATTACCAAGCACGTTAGGATTAGGCAGTTTACTGTTGCGGATTGCACACACTGCATCGGAAACATCTTTAGCCGTTGCCTCGCGGTCTTGGCTTAGTTCGGCAACCGCTGCCGCCAAATCGCCATAGCCCAAGTTCGGCACAAAATGCTCTTTTAACGCGAATACAACCGAAACAATCACATAACGGCCTTTGCCTTCCTGTTTGAATAGGCTTTCACGATAGGCAAAGTCACAGTCGGCATTGGAAAGCTCGACAAAGGTTTCCGTATCCAAATCAAAGCAGCGTACGCTATGGATAACATCTTTCGCTTCAACACCATATGCACCGATATTTTGTACCGGAGACGCGCCGACCGTGCCCGGAATCAGACTGAGGTTTTCCAGCCCGCTTAAACCCAGCCCAACCGTGTGCAAAACAAAATCATGCCAAATTTCCCCAGCCTGAGCCTCGATATAAACCAGGCCGTCTGAACGCTCAATTTCGCGTATTCCCTTGTTTTCCATATGCACAACCAGACCGGCATAGTCCTCCATCAAAAGGATATTGCTGCCGCCGCCGAGCCATAAAACAGTATTTCGGTTGAACTCGGGCAGCCGGACGATGTCGCGCAACTCGTCGGCGTGTTTGAGTGCGATAAAGGCTTGGGCTTGGGCGCGAAGGCCGAAAGTGTTGTAGGGGGTGAGGTCGGTTTGGTATTGGATGGGTTGCATGATGATTTGTGATTTTGTGGATTCAGGTCGTCTGAAAACTTACTATTTAACAATTACGATAGGTAATGGGGTTTTGGGGCGCTTTATAGTTTTCTTGGGAAGAATAGGTCAGCTTGTCCACGATTTCTTGATAAATATTGGACTCTTTTGGTAACGGCTTGCCTTCAAACATCCAACGACCTTGAATAATATCGTCGGCAGAAATCCATCTTTCAATTTCATATACTGCCAATGTCCAGCCGCGATAGACTGCAACTGCATATTTTGCTTTTTCACGCCTACTTCCGATTTTCCAATATTTCCGTGTGCGCTCATAAATTTCCTTATGCCTATCGGCTTCAGGAATATTCCCTGATCTGATGTCTTTTTTCAGTTTCTCGTATTCGTTATTAATCGTAATTAAAACAATAGGTTTATCAGTTTTCAATTCTTGCGCATCATATTTTCGTTTTAATTCGGACAAGCTCATCAATCCTACTTCAGAAGAATGCGTGCCGCCTTGAATATTAGTCAGCGGCTGCTGGCTCGGCTTGACTAGGGAGAGTAGGTCTATTGCCATTGCTTCATATTCAAAAGCCTGTTTGTCTGTTTGGATGTTGTGCCGCAGAATGTAATACACGGGCTGGTTTCCGCTTTTATGTATTTCCCTAATCAAAGCAATTTTATCACTTGGCGTTTCTGTTTCTTGTAATGAACCTAGGGCATGATGGAAAACGCGATTGCCCACGCCTTTACCTACATAGAAAATATTGCCATCTCTAGGGTCAATCAAGCAATAAATATAGTAAGCAAGTTTTTCTATAATGGAAGTTGAAAACATTTTTTTCCTTAAGAGTGAATAAGCCGTAAATGAAATATCAATGGAGGTCGTCTGAAAGAAATTTCAGACGGCCTTATGTGATTTGACCATCTCTTTACTGCAAAGCTCCAAGCACCATACCAATGCAATGGCGGCAATCGTCAGCGAAACGGTCAGCGCGGTCCAGAAGCCGTAAATGCCCATATCGGCATGATAGGCAAGCAGGTAGCCGGGCAACAGGCCGCAGCCCCAGAAAGCCACGGCATGGATGAACATCGGCATTTTGGTCACTTTATAGCCGCGCAGCGCATATGAAGCGATACATTGGGTGGCATCTGCCAGTTGGAATAGGGAAGCGAAAAATAAAACGGTTGCGGCAATGCCTAATACTGCCGCATCGTTGGTGTACATACCTGCCAACTGAAAGCGAAAGACAACCAAGAGCAGCGCGGTGCAGGTGGCAAGTAGCCAGCCCAACACCAGCGAAACGCCTGAAATATAACGCGCCCGCAAAAAATCGCGCCGCCCGAGCGAAAAGCCAACGCGTACCGTGCTTGCCGAGCCGACACTTTGCGGAACCATATACAAAATACCCGACAGGCTGATGACGACTTGTTGCGCGGCGACATAATCTTCGCCGAATGGCGCCACCAAAAAGACGATAAACGAAAACGCGCTGGCTTCTAGAAAATAAGACAAGCCGATGGGTGCGCCGATTT
>NZ_JBQCWZ010000053.1:0-10362 GCF_051956895.1 Neisseria sp. P0021.S006 | reverse complement strand
CATAACTGAACTTCATCGGACCCAGCGGAGAGAGCCAGGTCACGGCAGCACCGGCAGAGTAACGCAATTCGTTTTTGAATGTCGATTTGTGCGTTGTGCCTACGCCATACACGTTTTGGAGCGCGCCATTGGTGTAATAAGAATTGCTGCTGCTGTCGTTGTAGGTTTTGTCATCCCACACGCTGCCAGCATCGGCAAACAGGCTCAGACGGACGGTACGAGAGTCTTTAATGCCCGGCATCGGGAAGAGCAACTCTGCGGAAACGTTGGCTTTTTTGTTACCGCCGTAGCTGATTTTCTCGCCGTATTCGTCATAGACTTTCGGGCCCAGCGTACCGCTTTCAAAGCCGCGGACAGAACCTAAGCCGCCACCGTAGAAGTTTTCAAAGAACGGCATGGTTTTGGTTTTACCGTAGCCGTTGCCATAACCGACTTCGCCACCCAGCATCAGCGTGAAATCTTTGCTCAATGGGAAGAACCAGGTTTGGTTGTGGGTCAGGGTGTAGTATTGCAGGTCGCTGCCCGGCAAAGCGATTTCGCCGTTCACGCCGGTCAGGTAACCGCGGGTCGGCCACAAGGCATTGTCGGTTTTGTTGCGACCCCAGCCGATGGTACCTTTGTACAACCAGCCTTTGAAGCTACCCACGCCGCTACCGTCGCCCTTACCGTATTGATTGATAAAGTCGGCATAGCGTTTAGGCGCGCCTTTGTAGGTATTCACGGTCAGACGCTCTGCGGCCAAACCGAAGTTCACACGGTCATATTCGGTAACCGGAATACCGATACGCAAACCGCCGCCGAAAGTTGTGGTTTTATATTGTTTCGCGCTGGAAGAAGCTTTACGCGGGTCGTAAGTCTTACCATAAAGGTCGTAGCCCAAGCTTACGCCGTCAGGTGTGAAGTATGGGTCGGTAAACGACAACGAGCCGTTTACTGTGGTTTTACTGCGGGAAGCGCGCAGTGCAACGGATTTACCCGTACCGAACAGGTTGTCTTGAGCCACACCGGCAGACATCACCAAACCGGTATCCTGAACCCAACCTGCGCTCAAGTCGAGCGATCCGGTAGAACGTTCGGTCAGGCTCATGTTCAGGTCAACTTGGTCGGGCGTATTGGCCACAGGAACCGCATCAAATTGAACGTTGTCGAAGTAGCCCAACAACTCAACGCGCTCTTTAGAACGTTGCAGTTTGGCAGAGTCGTAAGGCGCCGATTCCATTTGACGCAACTCGCGGCGGATGACTTCGTCACGGGTTTTGTTGTTGCCGGTAATGTTGATTTCGTTTACATAGATTTTGCGGCCCGGTTGAACGGTCAGAACAAAATCAACGGTATGCGTTTCGGCATTTGGAATCGGTTGGACATTGATTTCGCTAAATGCGTAACCTGCCTGACCCATGCGGTTTTGGATGGCCTCGAGCGAATTGGACATTTGCGCGCGCTCATACCATTTGCCCGGCTTCATGGTCAGCAGTTTTTCCAAATCTTCTTTCGGCACTTCCAACGTATCGCCTTCGATGCGTACATTGCCCCAACGGAAGCGGTCGCCTTCGCTGACGATTACTTTAATGGTCTGCTTGGTTTTGTCTTCGTTGGTTTGGATGTCGGTATCCAAAATGCGGAAGTTGAAGTAGCCGTTGTTTTGATAGAAATTGGTAACTTTTTCCATGTCCTGAGCAAATTTTTGCTCATTGAACTGGTTGCTCTTGGTAATCCAAGTCCACATGCCGCCTTCGCTCAGGGACATTTGTTTCATCAGACGGCGGTCGGAATAAACTTCGTTGCCTTCAAATGAAATATCGGTAATCTTGGTAGATTTGCCCTCTTCGATGGCAATATCGATAGACACGCGGTTGCGGGCGAGTTTGGTTACGGTCGGAGTGATTTGGACAGACTGTTTGCCACGGCTCAAATACTCTTCTTTCAAACCGGCAACGGCTTGATTCAGCGTTGCTTGGTTGAAGTATTGGGATTGCGCCAAACCAAATGCTTCAAGGTTTTTCTTGATGGCATCGTTTTGCAGCATTTTCGCGCCGGTAATATTGAGCGAGCTGATGGTCGGACGCTCAATCACGGTCAGCAGGACTTGATTGTCCATGGTTTCGACGCGTACATCGTCAAAGAAACCGGTTGCGTAGAGTTTTTTGATGATTTCTTCACTGCGCGCATCATTGAAATTATCACCGACTTTAACGGGCAGGTAGTTGAAGACGGTACTCGGCTCGGTGCGTTGCAGGCCTTCGACGCGGATGTCCTGAATGGTAAAGTCAGCCAATGCCAACGGAGACAGGCTCAATACCATTAAAGCGGAAGCAATCTGGTTCAGTTTCATAAATTATCCAAACAAACGGTTGATGTCATTAAAGAAAGCCACAGCCATCATCAAAAGCATGGCTGCCAGTCCGAAGCGCAGGCCGACTGCCTGTATGCGCTCGCTCAAAGGCTTTCCGCGTATCCATTCGGCGGTATAGAAAACCAGATGTCCGCCGTCTAAAACGGGCACGGGCAAAAGGTTCAACACGCCTAAGCTGATGCTGACCAAGGCCAGAAATTCGAGGTAGCTCTGCAATCCGAGTTTGGCGGACTGTCCGGCGACATCGGCAATGGTCAGGGGGCCGGAAATATGGTTCAAAGAGGCATTGCCCGTAACCAGTTTTCCGAAAAATTTGAGGGTTGTCCACGAATAGTTGACGGTTTTGTTCCAACCCAATTCAAAGGCTTGGGCAACGGAAGGCGTATAACGGTAGCGGATGGTTTTATCCCACTCTTTATCCGCCTGGGCGGCAAGCCCTGCTCTACCCACCAGCACGCCTGCCGACTGCTCGACGCTGTCCGGCCGGATAGCGGTCGCCAGTATTTTACCGTCACGCTCGTAAGTCAGCTCAATTCGTTTACCGGGGCTGGCGCGGAAGAGTTCCGTCCATGCCTGCCAGCTTTCGATGGGCTTCCCATCGGCGGTCAGCAGTTTGTCGTTTTCCTTCAAGCCTGCTTTTTCGGCCGGACTATCAGCCAAGACTTTGCCGATGCGGTTAGTAATTCTAAAAGGCAAAAGGCCGATGTTGCCTTGGCTTTTCGCAACTTTACCTGCTTCAGGCGTGCCGGCGGCATCAATTATGCGGATGGCTTGGGTATTTGAGGCCGTCTGAACAGCAACTTTTACAGGGCCGGCTTCAAGGTTCAACACCATCTCGGTTTGCGCATCGCTCCAGTCTTTAACGGCGATTCCGTTAACCGATACAATTTTATCGCCTGCCTGAAAACCTGCTTTGGCGGCAATACTGCTAGGCTCGACCATGCCGACATAGGGGCGCAACTCGGTCACGCCGAAGGAAAAGCTCAAACCGTAAAGCAAAACGGCCAAAATCAAATTGGTCAAAGGGCCGGCGGCGACAATGGCGATGCGCTTGGCCGGATGCTGCTTGTCAAAGGCGTACGGCAAATCTGCCTCTGCCACCTCGCCTTCGCGCGTATCGACCATTTTAACGTAACCGCCCAGCGGAATCGGGGCAAGACACCACTCGGTATCGCCGCGTTTTCGGGTAAAAAAGGGCTTACCGAAGCCAACGGAAAAGCGCACGACTTTAACGCCGCACCAGCGGGCAACAATATAGTGTCCGAACTCATGCAGGCTGACCAGAATCAGAATGGCGACGATAAAGGCTAAAAAGGTTTGCAAAAAAATCCCCTGAATGGAATGTGATCATCAACGGATAAGGCCGTCTGAAAACCGATTATAAAGGCAGTTGTTCCATTTTGTCTGCCTAAATGCCAAGCGGTTGACGTTTCAGACGGCCTGTCATTGAAGCTTTATTGTTTGCCGATAAAGGCTTCTGCCTGTCTGCGTGTTTGCGCGTCTTGCGCCAACAGGCCTTCGATATCATGATGGCCGTCTGAAAAATTTTGGGCAAGACAGTGGGCAACGACTTTGGCAATATCGGTAAACTTGATGCGTTTATCTAAAAAAGCGGCCACGGCAACTTCGTTGGCAGCGTTCAACACGCAAGGCGCGGCGCCGCCTGCATTCATGGCCTGATAGGCAAGTTTCAGGCATGGGAAACGGTCAAAGTCAGGCTTTTGGAAGGTCAACGCGGACAATGCGCCGAAATCCAGCTCGTCCACGCCGGAATCGATGCGTTCGGGCAGGCCCAAACAATAAGCAATCGGCGTACGCATATCGGGATTACCCAACTGCGCCAATACCGAACCATCGCGATAACGCACCATACTGTGAATCACGGATTGCGGATGAATGACGACTTCCAGTTTTTCCGGCGGACAGTTAAACAGCCAATGCGCCTCAATCAACTCCAAGCCCTTATTCATCATTGACGCGGAATCGACGGAAATTTTTCGCCCCATACTCCAATTCGGATGCTTGACCGCCTGCTCGGGCGTAATGCTGTCAAATGTACTTAAATCGGTGTTAAGGAATGGTCCGCCCGATGCGGTCAGAATAATCGAATTGATACCGTGCTCATTCAGACGGCCTGTGTAATCCCTTGGCAATACTTGGAAGATGGCGTTGTGTTCGCTGTCAATCGGCAAGACGGTAGCGCCGTTTTGGCGGGCGGTTTCCATAAACAATGCGCCGGAAACCACCAGCGTTTCTTTGTTGGCCAGATAAATGGTTTTGCCTTTTTTAGCGGCGGCCAAAGCCGACGGCAAACCGGCCGCGCCGACAATGGCACACATCACGCCGCTGACTTCATCGGCAGAGGCGACATCAATCAGGGCTTGAGCGCCATATAAAACCTGCGTACTGATGCTTTCTTGTTTGAGTTTCTTTTCCAGCTCGGCAGCATGGCCGGCATCGCCGACAACGGCATATTCCGGGCGGAACTGTTTGCATTGCGCTGCCAGCTTGTCCACCTGCCTATGCCCTGCCAGCGCGAACACGCGGAATTTTTCAGGATGGCGGGAGACAACGTCTAAAGTGTTTTCGCCTATGCTGCCGGTACTGCCTAATATGGTCAGAACTTGTTGTGTCATGGTGTGTTCTTTATGTGCTGTGCAAACGGTATTCATCGTGTTTGAAATAAATTTCTTTGCCGTTTCCAATTTTCAGACGGCCTTTTGCCTCCCAGCTGAAAAGGCCGTCTGAAAGAATTACTCAATGCCGTATTCGATGGTAACAACCAGTCGGACTTGCTTGCCGACGGTGCTTTTATCGTAAGAACCGCCGTACTCGTCGTCCTCGCTACTGCCGGTGTCGGCATAGATGTTGAACGAACCTTGCGAAGCAGAACGCATGGCGCCCACTTTGCCGCCGCCGGTTTTGGCAAATTCGGCCGCGCGTTTCTGCGCGTCCTCAGTCGCCTGCGTGATCAAATCACGTTTGATGGTTTCTAAATTGCCCAGCAAATATTGCGGATTGTCGAAGCGGATGAATTCGTTTTGCGCACGGAAATTCAAAATGGCGCGCTGGGCGGCTTGGATTTTGTCCAGTTTTTTGGTGTTGACCACAATATTGAGGTCGCCATCGTAGCCGTTGGGCGTGCGGGTTACGTTGCCCAGTTCGTCGCGGGTTTCATTGAAAACGCGCGACACTTCAGGCAGGCCTACTTTCATTTCAGCCGCCGTAAAGCCTTGCTCACCCAAAAATTTAGACAGCTTCTTGCGTCTTGCCGTCAGTAAATCCAAAACTTCCTGATAGCTCTCGCCGTGCGCATTTACGCCCGTATTCCACGTCGCGCTGTCGGATTGGAAGTTTTTCTCCGCCAAACCTTTTACGGTAATCGTCCCGGGTTGGCGCAGATTCTTAAACTGCACGCCCAAAATAAACGCCGCAGCCATCAATCCCAGTGCCAACAATACGCCCAAGATCGATAAAGATGAAATCTGTTTTTGTTCGGACATAATCAGCTCCCCCAACCATGTGAGACAGACGGTTTAAAACAAATATACAAAGGCGGCATAAATGCTGATAACGGCGATCAGACTGTCCACACGGTCGAACACGCCGCCGTGCCCCGGCAGCAGATTGCTGCTGTCTTTGATACCTGCCGCACGTTTGAGCCAGCTTTCCAGCAAATCGCCGCACACGCTGACAACGGTCAGAATCAAGCCGATCAAAATCGTTTTGAACCACCCGGCTTCAAAAGCCAGCCAACCGGCTTTCCATACAACGGTCATGTACACGGCAACGCACAATGCGCCGCCGATTGCACCTTCCCAGCTTTTACCCGGGCTGATGGTCGGCGCAATTTTGCGCTTACCAAACGACTTGCCGCAGAAATACGCGCCAATATCGGCCACCCATACCAAGCCCATAATCGCCAATAAAGACAGCGCGTCTTCAGGCTGAGGGCGCAGGTAAACCAGTGCGAACCAAAACGGCATCACCAACAACCAACCGACCGTGTAAGCCTGCCAGCCGCCGTTTAGCTTCCATTTCGCTTTCAGCCACCAAGGCATGACAATCAGCCAAAACGCCAATACGACACACCAAACCAAATTGGGCAGCTGCCAACCGCCGGCATAGGCAATCACGCCGAACACCAGCGTTGACGCCAAATAATGATTGATTTTCAGCTTGTCCAAGCCGCTCATGCGGGCATATTCCCACAAAACCAACATAGCAATCAGGCCGCAAAACGCCGCCCACAGCCACATAGGTGCATAAAACAGCATACCCAGCATCAGCGGCAAGAGCCACAGCGCCGTTAAAATCCGTTGTTTCAACATAATTCTCAACCCCGTTGCTGCTCAAGCGGCAGCTGTTCGGAAGTCCGCCCGAAGCGGCGTTCCCGTTTTTGAAACGAAGCAATCGCCTCGTTCAGCGATTTCTCATTAAAATCAGGCCACAGCGTATCCGTAAAATACAATTCCGCGTACGCCATCTGCCACAGCAGGAAATTACTGATGCGCGTCTCGCCGCCGGTGCGGATAAACAAATCCGGCTCGGGTGCATCGCCCAACATCAAATAGCGCGACAACGCCTCTTCCGTAATCTCTGTTGCACCCTCGGCAATCAACTGATTTGCCGCCTGCAAAATATCCCAGCGGCCGCCATAATCGGCGGCGATGCTCAAAGTCAAACCGGTATTGTTTGCCGTCAACGCCTCTGCCGCCTCAATCCCCTTCAGGATTTCAGCGTTAAACCGCTCGCGGCTGCCGATGACTTTCAAGCGCATATTGTTATCGTGCAAACGGCGCACCTGCTTTTGCAAAGCCTGCAAAAACAGCCCCATCAGAAAAGAAACCTCTTCCTCGGGGCGTCGCCAGTTTTCAGTCGAAAAAGCAAACACGGTCAAATACCGCACACCCAGCTCAGCACAATGCTTCACCATGTTCTCCAGCGCATCCAAGCCGCGCTTATGCCCCATCACACGGGGAAGAAAACGCTTCTTTGCCCAACGTCCGTTGCCGTCCATAATCACGGCAATATGTCGGGGGATGGCAGAGTGTTCCAAAATCGTCTGCGTACTGCTTTTCATGTCTGCCTTTCAGGGAGCAAACCGTCCAAAGGCCGTCTGAACGGTTTGCACACAGGATTAAATCGCCATCAAATCTTCTTCTTTGGCCGCCAAGAGCTTGTCTGCCTCAGCAATGTATTTGTCGGTCAATTTCTGAACCGCTTCCTCGCCGCGGCGGGCTTCGTCTTCAGAAATTTCTTTGTCTTTCAACAATTTTTTGATGTGGTCGTTTGCATCACGGCGCACATTGCGGATAGACACACGGCCCTCTTCCGCCTCGCCGCGCACTACTTTGATCAAATCTTTACGGCGTTCCTCAGTCAGCATAGGCATAGGGACACGGATCAAATCGCCGACAGAAGCAGGGTTCAGGCCCAAGTTGGAATCACGGATCGCTTTCTCGACTTTTGAAGCCATATTGCTCTCGAAAGGTTTCACACCAATCGTACGCGCATCCAAAAGCGTCACGTTCGCCACTTGGCTCACAGGTACCATGCTGCCCCAGTATTCCACTTCCACTTGGTCGAGCAGGCCGGTATGCGCACGGCCGGTACGTACTTTAGCCAAATTGTCTTTCAATACTTCCAGAGAACGCTGCATTTTGCCTTCAGCTGTCTTTTGAATATCATTAATCATCTTAATACTTTCAATTTCATAGGAATAAAACAGAATTAACCGAGAATAGTACCGTTAAACCGCCCCCACGACAAGGCTTTACGCCCCAACAGCCTTGTTTTCTAACCGATATTTAACATCAAACAAAATAAAGGCCGTCTGAAAATCTTTCAGACGACCTTTATTGTTTCAAGCAACTACATCAACTCGGCCTTTTGGCTTAATTTATTTACCAACTGACCCAAACTGAAATCTCCCTATCATTTTCAATCGAAATCTAATCTTAATAACTCAAAAGCTCACAGTTGTACTCTTGGTAATTAAAGTTAACTTGCCCTCGACATCTACCATCACTATCGGAAACCTTCTCTCTAAAGTAATGAAGTTCGCAAGGTAGATCCAATATAACAACCTGCCTTCCCATGCAAATTTTCACATTTAGTTTGCAAAATTTGTATAAAAACTGTATTACGTTATAATTGGTTTTATTCGAATACGTTATTTAATTCACCTGAAAACAAACAGATAAATGCAAATTAACTGGAGAATATCTATGAACAAATTACTCATCCTATGCTCAGCATTAGCGCTTTCTGCCTGTGTTGTACCACATCCCTATACTTCAACCGAATATCAAAAATATAAACAAAGTGATTTGAAAGTACCAAATCAACCTTATCCTATACGTTTAGAGGGAGAGTTCGAGCGTAATGGTAAATCTTTCCCTAAAGTAAATCCGGCTCTAACAAAAGCTGCCAAAATTGCACTAAACGGAACAAAGATTGTAACAGTAGACCCGCAAGCCCAAAACAGCCTGAAAATCCATGCCAACAATATCGCCAATATTGGTGGTGCAGTAGGTAACGGTATAAAAACAGGTCTGACTTTCGGATTAGCAGGCAGTACAGTTCAGGATTACTATCAATTCTACTGTAGCTACTCAGATGGCAAAAAAGAATTAAACCGTTCCGAATTTAATCACGCTATTGTGACTACTATTGGTTTAACCTCCACACCCAAAGAGCTGACTCCCCATAGTAATCTGGATCAGGCATTTATCTCTGTAACTAAAGATATTGTTGTTAATTGCTTAGGTGACTTGCAAAACAAAGGTTTCTTGTTACCAGAAACAGCCAATACCCATACCGGCAGTAACTGAAATTTCTGAAGATGTTGCCAAAGCTGCCATTATGAAACTGAATATGGCAACTCCAGGTCAATGTTCCAAAGCTCATCCCTAAAACAATCCTTACTTGATATAAAAAGGCCGTCTGAAAATCTTTCAGACGGCCTTTTCCTAATTCAAATCCTACTCTCTATTTCTCTCATTCCAAAAGTAACGCCATACAAAGCATGGGAAAGCAAAAATCAGGTAGAGGCAGACAACGGTCGCGTAAAACTCCCAATCTTGGGCATGTACGGCACCAGCTCGCGATTCGAGGATATAGGCGAGGATCGCGGTAAGAAGGAAACCTGCCAGCAATTCGATCAAGTGATGGCCGATATGTTTGCGTTTCAGGGCGACGATGCCGAAGAATTTGGTGGTAATAAATGGTGCGTTGGCAAAGATAAGTGCCAACAACAAAAGAATGTACATGGATGCGGTCATGATGGTCTTTCTGTTTTCAGACGGCCTGTGTGTGATTTTAACATGTTAAATGGGCATTCTTGCCCATTATTATCCGTGGAATATTCAATATCTTGATGATGCCCGCTTGATGATTGCTCAAAGGCTTGAGGCCGTCTGAACTTTGGGTATATTTCATCCGAATGCGAATCCTAACAAAAACGGCGGCTTTGGAACAGCCGCCGTTGGTTTTGTTTGAAGCTTACAGGGTATTTATCAATGCTTTGGCACACCAGTCGATAACGGTTTGCGGCATGATACCCCACAGGAGCAGTAGGAAGGCATTGACCGTCAGGACAAATTTGGCGGCATAGTTGCTGCCGACCGGCTGGTCATGATCAGGTGCATCGAAGTAGATGACTTTGACCACGCGCAGGTAGTAGAACGCACCAATCAGCGACATGATGACGGCAAATACGGACAACCAAACATGGCCTTGTTTCAAGAGAGCCATAATCACGCCGAATTTGGCGTAGAAGCCCATCAGCGGCGGAATACCCGCCATGGAGAACATAGACAGCAACATCAGGAAGGCAAACCATGCATGGCGTTGGTTAAGGCCTGCGAGGTCTTTGATGTTTTCACATTCAATGTCTTTGGTGGACAATACCATCAAAACACCGAAGCTGACTGCCGCCATCAAAGCATAGGTAATGGCGTAATACAAACCTGCAGTAAAGCCGACTGCGCCTGCCATAAACGCCA
>NZ_JBQCWZ010000052.1:0-10690 GCF_051956895.1 Neisseria sp. P0021.S006 | reverse complement strand
TTTTTGTTCGTCATAAACAAAGTAACAATTCAGACAAACAAAGCGCACATGCATCAAAAAGCGGCCGTACATCTGCTGCTCATACAGCCTCCTCTGAGGATGGAAACGACTGGATTGAGAAAGTCAACCAGACAGTTTCCAATGCGGATAATCAAGACTGGGAATGGGGCGGAAGCGGCTCAAACGATGCAACGGCTTCTGTTTCCGCACAAGAAGTCGATCCGCTGACCGAATATCAGGTTTATAAACAGTTCGGCTATGAAAGTAAAGCAGCGGAGTCTTTGGCCGGTTATCTCAATACCTTGGAAGACGGCGCTCCAGAAAAACTGGTTCATGAATTGATTGGTTTGAATCTGCGAGTTGGCAATATCGACATGCTGGCGGATACGCTTGAGCGTCATAGTACTTCCCTTTCTGAAGACAGCGTAGCCGAATACCTGAAAGCCGGTCTGGCTTTGGATTCTACTAACCTGCGCCTGCGTGTTTTCGCCGAGCATCATCTTGGTTGGAATATGCAGGAAGTGGACCGTCAAATTGGCGAACAAAGCGGTTTGGAAGTTGCTTCCGACGAGCATATTGCCTTTGAGAACGACTCGATTGAACGCATTGTCGTTCCAGGTATGGGTAAACGTGCGCCTATCGTATTAGGCAAGAAAGATTTTGGTGAAATTAGCCCTGAAGAGATGGGTGCGGTTATTGGTTTTGCCAAACCGGAACGTAGTGCAAAAATCCTGAAAGATAAGATCAGCTACGAGACTGCTTTGCATCAATACAATAAAGCAATCCAAACTTCTGCGAAGCCTGCTGGTCTCATTATCGATGCCTTGCGTCTGGATTATCAGAATGAAGAAGTAGGGCAGTTTGCCAAGCATCTGTGGAAGCTTTACCACTCTTTGGGTCAATATGGCCGTCAAGTAAAAGAACGTATGCTTGGCTGGGGTTATAGCCTTGGTTATCACGAAATTTTTGATGATTTGGAAAAAGGGCCGTCTGAACAGCAAATTAAAGAGATTGGCTTAAAGCGCGGTTATATTCAGCCAAGTTCTTTGCAGATGAAAGCCAAATATCGTGAGTTGGTTCAAAAAGACTCTTCAGTTATCAGTGCCAGCTCTTCACCTGCTGATGAAGCTCTGAAAGAAGTGGAATCTTTGTTGGCCTACGGTCAGTTGGATTTGGCCATCGGTACTTTGGAACAGGCTGTTTTGCAGTATCCTCAAGAATCGCAGTTGTACATTATCTTGTTTGATTTGTACGAACGCGTTGAAGATTGGGGACGTTTGGAACAATTTCTGCGCTTGTTGCGTGAACGTGTTGTCAGCCTGCCTGAAGAGGTTGTCTTGGCAATGAGCCGTCTCTTGCAACGAATGAACCAATATTCAAAAAAATAAGATAATCGTAGAAAGTACGAGTGATGAATAATCATTTACCAAAAATTAAAACCATACGGGTTATGTTACAGGAGATGGGTGAGCAACAGCAGGCGGTATTCCGTATGGCATTTAAAATGCACAATACGACGAATTACGTCATCGTTTCCCCTGATTCTGATGAAAAACCGGATTTGGTATTGGTTGATACCGATACTCCGGCAGGTGTAGAAGCTTGGAAAGAGTCGAAGAAAACTTATCCGGAAGTGCCTGTGGCGATGTTTTCTTCCGAGTTGCCGACAGTAACGACTCCTTATTTGGCTAAGCCGGTCAAATTTGATACCTTGTTTCCTGTTTTGCGCAGCCTGGCTCAAGGCGGCAATGTTTTTGAGCCGTCTGAGCAACAAGCGGCCGAAGAGAATAAAAGACAATCAAATTCCGATGGCACAAGAAAAGCAACCATTCGCCGATTTAATCCAAATAAAGGCTTGTTGGGTGCGCTGAAATTTGCCAGTCAAGGACACCAAGATCTTGCCGTCCTGCATGAAGGTAAGCCGATATTAATCGTGTTTCCTAGTATCCAGCGAGTACTGTTGACAGTTAGTGCCAATGAGTTGGAGAAATTGTGTAAGAACGATAACTTGGCTGTCGTGTGTAAGGCTGTTCCTGATAATCCTCAATGGAAAGAAAAAGCCAAAGTCACCATTATGTCATGCTTGTGGCAAATGGCTATTTGGACTGCATCAGGCCGTCTGATTTATCCGATGACGCCGCAAACTGTCTTTACACTCAAGCGTTGGCCAAATTTAACCCGTTTGGCACATGTTCCGGAATCTATGCGTCTGTCGGCATTTCTGACGAAAACATCTGTTAATCTGAATGTTCTCTATAAAGTCATGCCTTTGGAGATGCCTGATATTTTGAATTATTTATCGGCAACATATATGACAGGCTTTTTGGCGACAGATACAGAGTTTGCAACTGATGCGCACAATGCGCCTTCGTTGAACGAACAGATTGATGTGAATAGCAAAGACGTACCTGAAACAGCAATGAGCAAAGAGGCTCAAAAAATTGCCGGTCCGTCTAAAGAACAACCTCGTGGCCTGTTGCAACGCCTGATGCGTAAGTTGCTGGGCAAATCGTAAAGGACACGTCATGAAAGAAAATAAAATTATCTTTACCGGTCCTGTCGGCGTAGGTAAAACCACTGCAATTTCAGCTTTATCTGATGAACCACCGGTTCAAACCGATGCATCTGCATCTGATATGACACTTGTCCGCAAGGGGTACACAACTGTAGCAATGGACTACGGTGTCATTCATTTGGATGAGGAAACTAAGGTTCACCTTTATGGTACGCCTGGTCAGGAGCGTTTTAATTTCATGTGGGAAATTCTGAGCCAAGGCAGTATGGGCTTAGTGCTTCTTTTGGATAATACAAGAAGCAATCCATTGAAAGACTTGCAATTCTTCTTGGATGCATTCCGGGAGTTGCTGAAAAAAGCACCTCTGGTTGTAGGGGTAACGAAGATGGATATCCGATCTTTACCAAGCGTGGATGTTTATCAAAAATATTTAGCACAGAATAATTTTAATGTACCGGTTTTTGAGATTGATGCGCGTCGAGAAGACGATGTAAAACAATTGGTTACTGCCATGTTGTTCTCAATTGACCCCGGATTAGAGGTATAAGATGGAAGCGACACTCTCTTTACAAGCAAATTTATATCCTAAGATTACACCGGCGGGTGCGTATTATGCTGTTTCAAGTGATACGCCCAGTGCCAGCAGAACTTTATTGTATGGTCTGTTGCGTGCAGAGCCGTCTGAAACCATCAGCAGCGAAAAAATCTTGGCGTGGGCGGATACCAGCGACATCAATACCGCTTTGAACCTGCTATACCGCCTCCAACGCTTAGAATTTTTGTATGGTGATGAAGAAATCAGCACAGACGATATCCATTTGACTGACGAGCAATTGCCTACATTATTGGAACAGTTGTCCAATTCTGGCAAAGCTTTATTGGCTGATGAAAACGGTTTGTATTTTGCCAATGCCAATTTCCATCACGAGGCTGCGGAAGAGTTGGGTCTTTTGGCGAGCGAAGTGGCCAAAATGGAAGACAATCACCGTCTTTTGATTCGCAATAACCTGCATATCAATAATAGCGCATGGGGTATTTGTGATCCTTCAGGCCAAAGTGAATTGACCTTTTTCCCGCTGTATATTGGCATGACCAAGCTGATTTTGGTAATTGGCGGAATGCCTGACTTAAATAAAGAGGCTTTTGTTACTTTGGTTAAAGTGCTGTACCACCGATACGGCAGCCGTTGATTTTTGCCTGACCGATATTTATTTTAGAATGGAGCGACTATGCAACAACTATTAATCTCTGTATTAAGCGATTTGAACAATACCTCTGCTGATATCACTGCTTCTGCAGTTATTTCTACGGACGGCCTGCCGATCGCAACCATGCTGCCTTCCCACTTGAATGCAGATCGTGTAGGTGCGATGTCGGCAACGCTTCTGGCATTGGGCAATCGTTCCGTACATGAGTTGGCTTGCGGTGAGTTGGATCAGGTAATGGTTAAAGGTAAAAATGGCTATATTCTGTTGAGTCAAGCAGGTGAAAATGCAGTGTTGGCATTGATGGCAAAAGAAAGCGGTAAATTGGGCTTGATTTTGTTGGATGCGAAACGTGCGGCCAAACAAATTGCTGAAATCTTATAAAAGTTTTATAAATTAAAAAGATATAAAAATATTTTTGTTTTTATATAGATTGTTTCTTGACAGGTTTCTGATATTTTCTATATAATTTCATCTTTAATTCCCCGATAGCTCAGTCGGTAGAGCGACGGACTGTTAATCCGCAGGTCCCTGGTTCGAGCCCAGGTCGGGGAGCCAGATTTGAAAACCACCATCTTGTATGGTGGTTTTTATTTTATCTATTGGTTAATATTTTAAGATATTTTGATGATAATTGATTAAATGATTACACTTAATTCATCAGCCTTTATAGGAACAAATTATTAAAGTGCCATCACAACCATCCATGTGAAAAGTGGAAAAGAGTTTTGGAAAGCTATAAATCGTAGCAATCCAAAAGATAAAACAATTTATGAAGTAAAATAATTTATGAAAGGTTAAAAATGATTTACTCAGCAAAGCTAAAAAAATGGATGAAACAATTGAGGAATTTGCATATTTTTCTATAGAAAATAACGATCTATATTGTTTCCTTAATTGTTGTCCAATGGCTATTGAAGTGAATAAAGTTTACAATGTGGAACTTGACTATTTCATTATTGATGAGTTTATATTGGAAGAGGTTAATACAGATGAATCTGTTATTATTCCTTTTGAAAGAATAGGTGATAGTACACAATATAAGATAACAGGTAGGCTAGATGGCAATACATTTACAGCTGGAAATATTTGCTTTGAAGATGATGCTCTTCAATTAGAATATTCTTATTTAGATGGCAGATTAATTACTTTAACTGTATGGAGATTAAGTATATCCGTAATTTCTGAAAGAATATAATCGTTATATTTTCTAAGAAAATTATTGTCTATATAAACCGTGCCGTCTGAAAAAATCCCAATTTTCAGACGGCTTGAGACCTTAGTAAAAAAACTAAGTTTTTACCCAGGCATTTAGGGAATTCCTTATAAGAATCTTCTTTCAGCAAACCGAACAAACTATGATCAACAAATACATCGACCGATTCCTTTTGTTAAAGCTGGAGAAAGTGATTGATTGGCAGCGGTAGGCTGTTTTTAAAAGAAAATATGCTGTCAGACTTTGCCTTTCTTTCGCCAAACTGATAAACTGTTTGCCATTATTTTTGGCCGGGGCATAAATTTTTCATGAAAGACGCAGAGCAGAGTAGTTGTTATACCGCTTCTTCCCTTTATCTATGCCCGAAATTTGGCAGTCTGTCCGTTTTAAGCGGAACGGCTGCCTTTTTGTATTTTAAAGGAACGCAATCATTATGGATTTCAGTTGGTTGGCCGAGCCGCATACTTGGATAGGCTTTGCCACGCTTCTGGTTTTGGAAGTTGTTTTAGGTATTGATAACCTTGTTTTCGTAGCAATTTTGGCAAACAAGGTCAAACCGTTGCAACGGGATAGGGCGCGGATAACGGGCTTGGGTTTGGCTGTCGTTATTCGGATTTTTATGCTGGGCTTCATGGCACACATCATGACACTGACACGCCCTTTGTTTGAGCTGGGTGGTCTGGAGATTTCCGGCAAAGACATGATTATGTTTGCCGGTGGTATTTTCCTGCTTTATAAAGCGACTACCGAGCTGCACGAACGCCTTGAAGGCCACAATCAATTTGCGGTTGCTGAAGGACAGAAGAAGCATTCTTCTTTTTGGGGTGTTGTGGCGCAAATTTTGATTTTGGATGCGGTTTTCTCTATCGATTCTGTTATTACAGCAGTGGCGATGGTGGATCATATTGTGGTGGCAATGGGTGCGGTTGTTGTGGCGATGACGGTGATGATTTCCGCCAGTAAACTGTTGACTGCCTTTGTGGACAAGCATCCGACCGTTGTGATGTTGTGTTTGGGTTTCTTGTTGATGATTGGTTTCAGCCTGATTGCGGAAGCCTTCCATTTCCATATTCCGAAAGGCTATTTGTATGCGGCGATCGGCTTCTCGATTTTGATCGAACTGTTTAATCAGGTTTCGCAAAAGAATGCCCGCAAAAATGACTACATCAGCACTTCTTGGCGTAAGCGCACCGCTGAAAATGTGTTGGGTATGATGGGTATCCGCGAAAGCATTTTGGCAAAAGCAGGCGATAATGGCGGCGATGACGAGCATTTTGAAGAAAACGAAAAATCCATGATTCGCAGCGTGCTGACTTTGGCGGAGCGTCCGATTATGGGCGTGATGATTCCGCGTCGGGAAATCGAGAAATTGGATATTTCCCAAAGTCGGGAAGAACAAAATGCGCAATTGAAAAATACACCGTATAGCCGTTTGTTGGTTGTCGGTAAAGCAGGTGTAGATGAGCCTTTGGGCTATATCAGTAAAAAAGATTTGCTGAACCAGCTGCTTGAATCCGGAGAAATCAATATTCAGACGGCCTTGCGCCAGCCATTAATTTTGCCGGACAGTACGACGGCGTTGAATGCGATTGAATTGTTCCGTCAAAGCAGCGCGGATTATGCGTTGGTGGTGGACGAGTTTGGCGCGGTGCTGGGTATGGTGACCATGAAAGATTTGTTGGAAACCATTGCCGGTGAATTCCCCGAAGAGTTTGAGCGTGAGGAAGAAGAAGCTGCTCCGGCCAGTCAGGATGAAACGCTGTCTGTGGATGGTGCATTGGAGTATGTGGAATTGGCTTCTCAGTTAAATCTGCCTGCTCAAGAGGAAGACGCCGATTTTCATACCGTTGCCGGCTTGATTATGGAAGAATTGCAAAGTATTCCTGATGTGGGCGACTTCATCGATTACCATGGCTGGCGTTTTGAAGTGGTTGAGAAGGACGGACAACGGATTGCCCGTGTAAAAATCAATCGTTTGCCGGAAGAAGAATAAGTAAAAGCTAATATAGTAAAGGCCGTCTGAAAATGTCCAGACGGCCTTTTTATTTATCCGACTTTAGTTACCGTAATGTCCCGAGCCTAAAATTCGGTGTGAATGTGCGCCGGTTGCATGGTAGGGATTGCTCGGAACTTGATTGCACCAACAGGCTGCAAGCCAGGCAAAAGCGGCAGCTTCGACCCATTGCGGGTCAAGATGGAGCTTGGCTGTGCTGTGCAATTTGGTGTCGGGAGAAAACAGGGTTTCCAAGTCTTGCATCAAAACCGGATTGCGGATGCCGCCGCCGCAGATGTAAAGATTATGAATCGCCGGAGCAGCTTGTTTGGTCGCGTCAAAAATGGTTTGTGCGGTATAAAAGACCAATGTGCGTATCACATCTTCCGGCTTTTCATTACCTTTCAGACGGCCTTGAAGCCAGCTTAGGGAAAACAACTCTCGGCCTGTACTTTTGGGATAAGGGCGGCTGAAATAAGGATGGTCGAGCAGGGAAGCGAGCAGGTCGGGGAGGATTTTGCCTTGTGCGGCTTTTTCCCCGTTTTTGTCGTAAGGCTGCTGCCAGATATGTTGCATCCATGCATCCATCAGCATATTGCCGGGGCCGGTATCGAAGCCGAAAGAAGGGCTGTCGGGCGGGAGGATGCTGATATTGGAAATGCCTCCAATGTTGAGTACGGCTCGGGTTTCATTCGCATCTCGAAACAGCGCTTCGTGAAAGGCTGGGACGAGGGGTGCACCTTGACCGTTGCAGGCAAGGTCGCGGCTGCGAAAGTCGCCGACAGTGAAAATGCCGGTCAGTTCAGCTAACAGGGAGAGGTTAACCAGTTGAATGCTGTAACCGTATTCAGGCGCATGGCGGATGGTTTGTCCGTGGCAGCCGATTGCGGCAATGTCTTTGGCCGACAGGTTTTGTTCTGCCAATAGTTGTTGGACGGTTTGGGTGTATAGGCGGCTGAGTGTTTGCGCCAGGATATTGCTTCTGTGCAATTCATTTTCGCCTATGTCTTGTAGTGCCAACAATTCTTGGCGCAGGCCGTCTGAATAGGGTAGAAAGCTGTGGGCAACGGCTCGTTGCCATTGCTTGCCCTGCATTTGAATCAGTACGGCATCGGCACCGTCCATGCTGGTTCCGGACATGATGCCGATATAGTATTGGGGTTGCATTTCGGTTACAGAAAGAGAAGGTAAAGCGACATTTTAACGCCTTTTGACGTTTTTACGGGAATTTCGGCATTTAATGTAAATAGTTGGTGCAAGAAAGATTACAAAGAGGTTAAAATAACGTGACTCAACATGTTTTCCAAAAGGAAACTTTCCATGGCTCAAACTCAGTCGAGTGCGAACTTGAAGCTGATTAATACGGTTTTTGCCGCTATGCTTGTGAGCATGGTCGGCTATTTTATTTATTGGGGCCTGGGTTATACCCACTACAACCACTCCGGCCTGTTTATCCTTGCTACCTTTTTCGGCGTCTTCATGGCGTTTAATGTGGGTGGTAACGATATTGCTAACTCTTTCGGTACAAGTGTCGGCTCCGGCACATTGACTATTCCGCAAGCTTTGCTGATTGCGGCAGTATTTGAAGTCAGCGGCGCAGTGATTGCCGGCGGCGAGGTAACAGATACCATCCGTAAGGGTATTGTCGATTTGAATGGCATGCATCTGGATCCGATGCAGTTTGTTTTTATTATGATGTCTGCGCTTTTGGCTGCGGCATTGTGGCTGCTTTTTGCATCGCGCAAAGGTCTGCCGGTTTCTACGACACACGCCATTATCGGCGGTATCGTCGGTAGTGCCTTGTGTATGGCGGCATTGAACGGTGTGGATTCCATTGCGCTGATTCAATGGGACAAGTTGGGCGAAATTGCCTTGTCTTGGATTTTGTCTCCGGTATTAGGTGGCATCGTTTCCTATCTATTGTTTTCACGAATTAAGAAAAACGTTTTGGACTACAACTCTTGGGCCGATAATACGCTCAAAGGCATCAAGTTGGAGAAGAAAGCCTATAAAGAAGAACACCGCCTGTTTTTTGAAGCCTTGAGTGAATCTGAAAAAGTCGAATACGCCACCAAAATGGCGCACGATGCCCAAATTTATGATGAGCCGGACTTTGATCCTGAAGAATTGCAGTCTGAGTATTATCGCGGTCTGCACCGCTTTGACAGCCGTAAGGGCGAAGTAGATTCTTATAAAGCCCTGCATTCCTGGGTGCCGTTTATCGCTTCTGTCGGCGGCATGATGATTGCGGCCATGTTGATTTTCAAAGGTCTGAAAAATCTGCATTTGGGTATGAGCAATGTCAACAGCTTCCTGACCATTTTCATGATCGGCGCGGCTATTTGGATGGGTACGTTTGTATTTGCCAAAAGTTTAAAACGCAAAGATTTGGATAAATCGACTTTCCAAATGTTCTCATGGATGCAGGTATTTACTGCTTGCGGTTTTGCATTCAGCCATGGTGCGAACGATATTGCCAATGCGATTGGTCCGTTTGCCGCGATTATGGATGTGTTGCGTACCAACAGCATTACCGCTCAAAACGCTGTGCCTCCGATTGCCATGTTGACTTTCGGTATCGCTTTGATCGTCGGCTTGTGGTTTGTCGGTAAAGAAGTGATTAAAACCGTAGGCACCAGCTTGGCAGAAATGCACCCCGCGTCAGGCTTCTCAGCAGAGCTTTCTGCTGCCGCTGTTGTGATGGCAGCATCATTTATGGGCTTGCCTGTTTCCAGTACCCATATCTTGGTGGGTGCAGTTTTGGGTATTGGCTTGGTTAACCGCAATGCCAACTGGAAATTGATGAAACCGATCGGCCTTGCTTGGGTTATTACCTTGCCTGCTGCTGCCGTTTTGTCTGTTGTCAGCTATTTGGTTTTGCAAACAGTGTTTTAATTGATTATTTGATTTAAAAAGGCCGTCTGAAAGATATTTCAGACGGCCTTTTATGTTCATAAGAGGAGATTTTAATTTGCTTTAATGTTGAACAAATAATGCTGTTCAATGTTTGAACTGATACAAGAATAATCAAGGTAATAGAGAAATATCTTATTGGGAATAGCTTAGAAAAGATTTTGGGGCTTAGTGAGGGCAAACAAAGCTATTTTTAATTAGCCCACTATAAGGTTAAGGCAATAAAAAAGCCCCAATTCATCGACGTTTAAGTGCCGTATTGAATTGGGGTTTTTCTATTTAGTATGAGCCTTATCGAGCCGTCTGAACATTATTCAGCAGCTTCGTGGTCTCAGCTTGAGTAGGAGCCGTTTCTGCTTCAGCGGTAGCCTTAGCGGCTTGACGTTCGGCTTGTGCAGCCAATGCCTGTTGAACGGCTGGGTGCTGTTGGGCGATGGTTTGTTCTTCTGCGCTGACTTCGCCTTTGAAGCGGTTGTTCAAGTCAAAACGTTTGCCGCCGCGAGCCAGGGCTTTCAGGTAGCGTGGACGGCGGCAGTGGTTGGCCAGTACGCGTGCAATCAGTGCAGGGTCGTATTGGGGCAGGGCGGCAACCAAGTCTTGGTCGATACCGACGGCCAACGGTTTGAATCGTTTGAATACATCATATTTGCCGTAGATGTGGTCGGCAATCATGTCTGTCTGTTTTTTCTTGCTCATGGTTTGGACGGCAGATTTCAGCGCAGCGCCCAAAGCGGTTTCTTGTGCCATTGCGGTTGTATTCCTCTAATATAAATCCGTATTTTCGTCATACGGCAATAAGGTGCTATTGTAGTATAAAGACTGTGATTTGGCTAAATTTTTCTGAGAAT
>NZ_JBQCWZ010000051.1:0-11266 GCF_051956895.1 Neisseria sp. P0021.S006 | reverse complement strand
CCGACCTGAAATATCAGGAAATCGCCCGTACCTTAGGCCTGCCATGCAGCACACCGGCAGAAGGCGTAGAATCCTTCGCCCGCGCCTGCCACGAACTGGCGGTCAACGTCGGCATCAAAATGTCGTTTAAAGAGCAGGGCATCGATGAGAAAACCTTCCTCGATGGCAGAAAAGAGCTGGCCATGATGTCTTTTGAAGACCAATGCACCCCGGCCAACCCACGCCTCGCGATGGTGGCCGATATGGAAGAAATCCTGACCAAAGCCTACTACGGCGAATAAAATAGGGTAGTTAAAAAGGCCGTCTGAAACCTGAATATAGGGTTTCAGACGGCCTGAGACCTTTGCAAAATTCCCCAAAATCCCCTAAATTTCCACCAAGACATTTAGGGGATTTCTCATGAGTACTTTCTTCCAGTAAACTGCCCAAGCCATGATTGCCAAACACATCGACCGCTTCCCACTGTTGAAGGTTTCCCTCATGCCAAAATGGATACATTATTGGCAGAAAAAGGCTTGTTTGATCCCCAAGAATTTAAGTTAAGTGTGATGGCAGCATTTGGCTATCGCAAGTAAGAGCCTCACCCAAAAACGCGAAGTGGTGGAATTTATTAAATAATGTTCCACTTTAAACTATCAACGACAAGAAAGGCTGAGCATACCAACATTGGCGTTTTAAGCCCTAACAATGAATACAGGAAGCACTTTATCGATAATTTTGGCCTAATTTTTCCAAGATATACTTAGTCCTGTTAAAACAAGCACCAACTGTTTTATATTTTAATTTCACAAACACTACCATGAAAAATATTAAATTTACCTTATTTGCCTTTTTAGTCGGCATATCCGCTTTATGGCTGTTTGCCACGCCATTTCCAGACAAGTGGGGCGTATTTCCCGTACGTAACCTATTATTACAGTTCACCGGCAGCATCAGCATACTGGCCATGAGTGCTTGTATGATTCTTGCAGTACGTCCCAAAATGTTGGAAGGACTATTTGGCGGATTGGATAAAATGTACCGCCTGCATAAATGGTTGGGCATCATTGCCCTTTCAGGCAGTATCCTGCATTGGATCAGTAAGCAATTCCCCAAATGGCTGGTAAAGCTCGGTCTGTTTGACGGCAAAAAGCCACCGCGCCCACCGATGCAGGAAGTCTTGACTTTAAAAGATTGGTTAGTTACCCAGCGCCATTTTGCTGAAGAAGTGGGTGAGATTGCTTTTTACGTTGCAGTCGTCTTATTGGTTATCGCACTGATCAAACTTATTCCCTACCGTTGGTTTGCCAAACTTCACATCTTAATTGTCCCTGTCTATATTGCACTCGTATGGCACACCATCGTATTGGCAAACTTTGCTTACTGGGCTCAGCCACTTGGCTGGTTGCTGGCTACCGCCCTATTCTTCAGTAGTATTTGTTCCCTCCTCGCCCTCTTTAAACGCATTGGTAAACCGCAAACCGCAACAGTAACTGCCATGAACCAAAACGGCTCCCTGCTTTCACTTACCCTGAATGCGCCAAAATGGCAGGGACACCAAGCCGGTCAATTCCTCTTTTTACGTGCACATGGAGAAAGCCACCCATTTACCATCGCTTCAAACTGGAATCCTGAAAATCAACAAATCAATCTTATCATCAAAGACTTGGGCGACTACACCCATCGTCTGTCTCAACGTTTGAACATCGGTGATACCGTTAAAATTGATGGTGCATATGGCCGCTTCAATTTTTCAGATAAAAATGAACAAATTTGGGTGAGTAACGGTATTGGTTTTACGCCTTTCCTTGCAAGGCTCAAAGAATTAGCCAAACAACCATCCAATCAACAAATTGACTGGTTCCATGCCGATAGAAATTTATCTGCAGAAATAATCAACCAATGGAAAGATTTGGCTCAACAAGCGAATGTTACATTCCACTATATTCCTTCTGAAACCCAAAGATTATCAGCTGATCATATTGTACAAAGCGTTCAGAATAGTGAAACCCGCAGTCTATGGCTTTGTGGTAGTCGTAGCTTTACAAACAGTATTGCAGGAAAACTTAAGACACGCTCATTGCATCAAGAGCTGTTTGAATTCCGCTAAATGAACCTGATGAGACCTTTGTTTGGATTTAGGCTGTCGTGGGAAGGGCTTTTTTGCAAAGGTCTCAGCCTTTCTTTATTCGTCTAAACCTTAGTTTTTATCAAAGCTAAGGTCTTCATTTGAATACGATGGTTCAAAAAATATCTTCATAACTTTAATTTAATGGTAAACCTTACAATTCAAGGAAATAACGGTTTTAAAAATAAAAGGCCGTCTGAAAACCTGTTTCCAAGTTTCAGACGGCCTTTATCCGTGTGGCTAAACCTTAAAAGCGGTTTAGACGACAATATTCACCAAGCGTCCGGGAACGACGATGATTTTCTTCGCAGGCTTGCCTTCCATGAATTTCACTGCGCCTTCGTTAGCGAGTGCGGCGGCTTCGAGGTCGGCTTTGGAGGCGTCGGCGGCGACGGTGATTTTGCCGCGCAGTTTGCCGTTGACTTGAACCATCACTTCGATTTCGGATTTAACCAAGGCGGCTTCATCGACGGTCGGCCAGCCTGCTTCCCACAGTTTCGCGCCGTTTAATTCGCTCCACAGGGTTTCGCAGATGTGCGGCACAATCGGCCACAGCAGGCGTACGACGGCTTCCAATACTTCTTGGGCGACGGCTCGGCCTTGTTCGCTGCCGGTGTCGGTTTTGTCGTATTGGTTGAGCAGTTCCATCACGGCGGCGATGGCGGTGTTGAACTGCTGGCGGCGGCCGTAGTCATCGCTGACTTTGGCGGTGGTGGCGTGCAGTTTGTGGCGTAGGTCTTTGAGTTCTTTAGACAAACCATCTTGGCTGCCTGCAAACGCTTTGACCGCGCCGCCTTGTTTCAGGTATTCGTAAACAGTACGCCACAGACGGCGCAGGAAGCGGTGTGCGCCTTCGACGCCGCTGTCGCTCCATTCGAGGGACTGTTCGGGTGGTGCGGCGAACATCATGAACAGGCGGGCGGTATCCGCGCCGTAGGCGTTAATCAGCTCTTGCGGATCGACGCCGTTGTTTTTGGATTTGGACATTTTTTCCGTGCCGCTGATGACGACAGGCAGGCCGTCGGCTTTCAGAACAGCGGAAACAGGGCGGCCTTTGTCGTCGAAAGTCAGCTCGACATCGGCAGGGTTGATCCAGTCTTTGCTGCCGTTGGCGTTTTCGCGGTAGTAGGTTTCGCAGACGACCATACCTTGCGTGAGCAGGCGTTCGAACGGTTCGTCAACATTGACCAAGCCTTCGTCGCGCATCAGTTTGGTGAAGAAGCGCGCGTACAGGAGGTGCAGAATCGCGTGTTCGATACCGCCGATGTATTGGTCAACCGAGCCCCAGTATTTCGCGGCTTCTGCCGATACCATGCCTTCTGCGAATTGAGGAGACATGTAGCGGAAGAAATACCAGCTCGATTCCATGAAGGTGTCCATGGTGTCGGTTTCGCGTTTTGCCGCGCCGCCGCAGCATGGGCAGGTGGTTTCGTAAAACTCGGGCATTTTTGCCAGCGGCGAACCCATGCCGTCGGGTACGACGTTTTCGGGTAAAACGACGGGCAGTTGGTCGGCTGGGACGGGTACGTCACCGCATTTTTCGCAATGGACGATGGGAATCGGGCAGCCCCAGTAGCGTTGGCGTGAAATACCCCAGTCGCGCAGGCGGTATTGGGTTTTCGGTTCGCCAGCGTCTTGGCTTTGCAGCTTGGCGGTGATGGCGTCAAAGGCCATCTGAAAATTCATGCCGTCCAAGTCGCCGCTGTTGACCAATACGCCGTTTTCTTTGTCGCCGTACCATTCTTGCCATTGGTTTGCGTCGAATGCGTTGTCGCCGACGGCAATGACTTGTTTTTTCGGCAGATTGTATTTGGTGGCAAACTCGAAATCGCGTTCGTCGTGCGCCGGAACAGCCATCACCGCGCCGTCGCCGTAACCCCACAATACATAGTTGGCAATCCACACTTCCAGCTTGTCGCCGTTAAGCGGATTGACGACATAGCGGCCGGTCGGCACGCCTTTTTTCTCCATCGTCGCCATATCGGCTTCGGCAACCGAACCGGCTTTGCATTCGGCGATAAATGCCTGCAATTCGGGTTTGTCGGCGGCTGCGGCGGTTGCCAGCGGATGCTCGGCGGCAACGGCAACATAAGTCGCGCCCATCAGCGTGTCGGGACGGGTGGTATAAACTTGCAGGAATTTCGCGTAATCGCCTTCCAAGCCTTGTTTGCTGTCGTCTGAAACGGCGAAGCGCACGGTCATACCGCGAGATTTGCCGATCCAGTTGCGCTGCATGGTTTTGACTTGTTCCGGCCAGTGTTCCAGCTTGTCCAAATCGTTGAGCAGCTCTTCGGCGTAATCCGTGATTTTGAAGTAATACATCGGGATTTCGCGTTTTTCAATCAACGCGCCCGAACGCCAGCCGCGTCCATCGATAACTTGCTCGTTGGCCAATACGGTTTGGTCGACCGGGTCCCAGTTCACCGTGCCGTTTTTGCGATAGACGATGCCTTTTTCAAACAGCTTGGTAAACAGCCATTGTTCCCAGCGGTAGTATTCGGGTTTGCAGGTAGCGACTTCGCGCTCCCAGTCAATCGCAAAACCCAGGCTTTTGAGCTGGGTTTTCATGTATTCGATGTTGTCGTACGTCCAAGCGGCGGGGGCGACGTTGTTTTTCATCGCCGCGTTTTCCGCCGGCATGCCGAACGCGTCCCAACCCATAGGCTGCATGACGTTGAAGCCGTTTAAGCGTTTGAAGCGGCTCAATACGTCGCCGATGGTGTAGTTGCGCACATGCCCCATGTGCAGCTTGCCGCTGGGGTAGGGGAACATGGAGAGGCAGTAGTATTTGGGTTTGGAAGCGTCTTCGGAGACGTTGAAAATACGCTCGTCATCCCATTTTTTCTGCGCCGCAGGCTCGATGGCGGCGGGTTGGTAATGTTCTTGCATGATGTTTCGCTTTGTACAAAAGGCGTTGGGAAATAAAATCAAACGCAGATTATAGCGGATTCAGAAGCGGATTGCTTGTGTCGTAACATCATGTCAAACCGCTTTGGCATTGTTGTTTCCCGTTTGTTTTGACATGGAAGAACGCAAACAATCAAAAGGCCGTCTGAAAACAGGGTTTCAGACGGCCTAGATATGAAACGGTTAACGGTAAGTCTGGCAACGGCCGCCATCAGCATCAGGCATAAAAAGGAAGCAACTTTTTTATCAAGGAAGAAAATCTTTCTAATATAAAACAGCGGTATAGGGTCAAATATTCTTTCACTTTAAGGCCATTATCATGTTTTGACAAGGCGAGGGAGGCTGTCTGAAACAAAATTTTCAGCCGGCCTTAAAAATATCGACTTGAGTTTTTTACCTTCCGCCCACATATCCGACCCAGTTCAAATTTATTCAAAACACTATCAAACTATGAGTACCCAAGATTATTACGAAACCCTTGGTGTTGCCCGCAGCGCTAGCGACGATGAAATCAAAAAAGCCTACCGCAAGCTGGCAATGAAATACCATCCCGACCGCAACCCTGACAACAAAGAAGCGGAAGAAAAATTTAAAGAAGTCCAAAAAGCTTACGACACCTTGTCTGACAAGGAAAAACGTACCATGTACGACCAATACGGCCATGCCGCGTTCGAACAGGGCGCAGGTGCGGGCGGATTCGGTGGCTTTGGCGGTTTTGGCGGCCAAGGCGGATTCGGTGGTGCGCAAGGCTTCGATTTTTCCGATATTTTCAGCCAAATGTTCGGCGGTGGCGGCAGCTCAGGCGGCCGTCAGCCGGATTACAGCGGCGCAGACTTGCAGGTCGGCATAGAGATTTCGCTTGAAGAAGCCGCCAAAGGCGTGAAAAAACGCATCAACATTCCGACTTATGAAGAATGTGATGTCTGCCACGGCTCAGGTGCCAAACCGGGCACATCCGCATCGACTTGTTCGACCTGTCACGGCTCAGGTACGGTACACGTCCGCCAAGCCATTTTCCAAATGCAGCAGACTTGTCCGACTTGTCACGGTACAGGCAAAGAAATCAAAGATCCTTGCGTCAAATGCCGTGGCGAAGGCCGCACCAAAACCAGCAAAACGGTTGAAGTCAACATTCCGGCAGGCATCGACGACGGTCAACGCATCCGTTTGAGCGGCGAGGGCGAGCCGGGTCAACACGGCGCGCCGGCAGGCGATTTGTACGTCAATGTCCGCGTAAGACAGCACAAAATCTTCGAGCGCAACGGCTTAGACCTGCATTGTGAACTGCCGATCAGCTTTGCCATTGCCGCATTGGGCGGTGAAGTCGAAGTGCCGACTTTGGACGGCAAAGTCAAACTGCACATTCCGAAAGAAACGCAAACCGGCCGCCGTATGCGCGTGAAAGGCAAAGGCATCAAGTCTCTGCGTTCTAGCTCGACCGGCGATTTGTACTGCCACATTTTGGTTGAAACACCGGTTAACCTGACCGACCGTCAGAAAGAGTTGCTGGAAGAATTTGAAAAAATCTCCTCCGGCCTCAATCTCAGCCAAACCCCGCGCAAAAAATCGTTTTGGGAAAAAGTAGGCGAAAAAGTAGGCGATTTGTTCTCCGATAATTAATCGCTGTGAAAAAGGCCGTCTGAAACCTGTTTACATTGAGTTTCAGACGGCCTTTTTTATATTTTTCAGACTTTTATCATCTTTTGTTGTTTCAATATAATTTTCTGTGCCATTTCCAAAAACAGTTTCTGCTCGTCTGCAGACAGATCAGCCAAGGATTCTTGGTTGATGGCTTTGGCAATTTCGGTGGAGCTTGATTGTAAAGCACGCGCGTGTTCTGTCAGCATAATCAAACGGCTGCGTGCATCTTCAGGATTAGGCTCCCGTGTAATCAATCCGTCTCGCTCCATCCGTGCCAGAGTGTTGGCAATCGTTGCCTGCTTCAAATCGGCACGCTCAACTAATTCCTGTTGGCTCAAGCCGTCTTTATTCCATAGCTCGATCAAAATTGGAAATTGTGCAGGCGCAATCCCCAGTGGTTTTAAGCCTTCGCTCAATAAAATGGCAAATTGGCGGGCAATATGGTTCATCAAATAGCCTGCCGATTCAGTTTTGAAAACTTCGTTCACTTTGTTTCCTTTAAAATCAGATTATTGCGGATCATATCACAAATATAGCTTGCTATCTTAATTCATAGCACGCTATACTTATTTTAACTCGATAGCTTGCTATTTAAATGCTTTCAGACGACCTCTCTTAAATGTTCAAGGAAACCATAATGAACCGCAATACTTTACGCAAAATCCACGCCGCCGCAGGGGTGGGCGCATTTTTATTCATCGCTTCGTTTTGGAGCAGCACCGTGTTCAGCGAACTCTTCGGCTCGCACGAAACCGTCGCCGCCGTGAAGCAAACCATTGTTTATGCGCTGTTCGGGTTGATTGCCTGCATGGCAACCGTAGGCGCAACAGGCATGAAAATGGGTGGGAAAAGCAAACATACTGCGATTGCCGCCAAACGCCGCCGTATGCCCTTCATCGCCGCCAACGAAATGTTGATTTTGCTGCCTTGCGCGTTTTTCTTAAACAGCCGCGCCGCCGCAGGACAGTTTGACAGCGTGTTTTATATCGTTCAAATCGTAGAACTGATTGCTGGTGTGGCTAATCTGACGCTGTTGGGACTGAGCATGAAAGACGGATTTTCTATCCGTAAACCCAAATTGAAATCCATTTAATTGTTAATTTAAGAGAAAACATCATGAAACCTGATATTCCGCAACGTTACGGCACTACAACCCGCTTTCTGCATTGGACTATGGCGGCCTGCTATCTGTTTATGTTTGCAACCGCCATTGCTTGGAATATGGATGAAAGTCTGAAGTTTTTGACTAATCCTCATAAAGCGGTTGGCTTTCTTCTGCTGATATTGTCTGCTTGGCGTGTGATGCGGGCAATCCGCCAGTCCAGAAATCGACCGGTTGGCAGTATGGCTGCCAAATTTGGACATTGGGCAATGTATCTCCTGATGCTTGCCGTTCCAGTCACAGGTGTTATGAGACAAATTACTCAGGAAGGACAGATTCACGGAGCACTGGCATTTTCGTTGCTGTTCTTGTCTCTGGGACATATCGGCATGGTCGTTTACCACTACATCAAAGGCGAATCCGTAATGCCCCGAATGTTCGGAAGAGTTTAAATATCTCACATCAATTCAAACCTATAAGGAACTATCCATATGAATATCCGTAAAAAAACAGCTCTGATTGCCGCTGCCGCCACTGCCTTTGTCGCTGTCGGTTGTACTGCAAATGCCAAACAGTGGCAGGAAAAATGTGAAGCCTTTCAAAACAGTGTTGTCCTCATTAATACTTTTGAAGTGCCGCAGGGTAAAGAAGCCGAAGCTTTGGCTTCTTGGCAAAAAGCGCGTGATTTTTTGAAAACCCAGCCAGGCTATATAGCTACGCGCCTGCACCAAAATATAGATCCAAACGGTAAATATCATTTGGTCAACGTAGCCCGTTGGCGCAATATGGAAGATTTTAAAGCCGCTACTGCCAAGATGCGTCAGGCCCTGCCGGATAATATGCCTGAAGGGGTTGCAGCCAGCCCGGGTTTGTTTAAAGTGATTGAAAACGATATGCCGCATGGTTTTGGCAGATACAATGGCAAAGGATTCGGCCGTAAATTTGAAGTATGCGGCAAGTAATCGCAGGCCGTCTGAAACCTACTTGAATCAGGTTTCAGGCGGACTTTTGTTTTTCTTTCTGTTGCTTCAAGCCATGGTTTGCCTTACAATTCGCGCTTCACTCTTACGGGAGTAGCCATTCGGCGCAATGCCGAAACCGTTGTCAACATAATCGGCTTGTGCGGCCGTGGCAGCGGTATCTTCTCTGCTTTATCGGAAGACAGGCAAGACGTAAGCGTTGTCCATACCCTTGCGGGCGGTATGCACAGCGCTTTTTGTTTGCCCGCTTTTCGGTTGAGTATCTTAAATCATGGAAGCTTTTTTCTCCTCGACGCTGGGCGTTGCCATTGCCGAAATCGGCGATAAGACGCAATTGCTCGCACTCTTTTTAGCTGCACGTTTTGCCCACAAAAACGCGATTGTTGCCGGTATTTTTATTGCAACCCTGTTGAACCATCTTGTTTCAGCCGCACTCGGTGTCTGGCTGGCATCCGCTATTTCGCCCGAAGTCATGAAATGGGTGGTTGGCGGCAGTTTTATTGCGGTTGGATTGTGGCTGCTATTGCCGGACAAAGACGAAGATCCTGACGGTAAGTGGCTGAAATACGGCGCATTTACGGCGACGGTTGTCCTGTTTTTCTTGGCTGAAATCGGCGATAAAACGCAGATTGCAACAGTTCTTTTGGCAGCAAAATACCAATCTATCCTGCTGGTCGTGGTCGGCAGTATTGCCGGTTTGATGATTGCTTCTGTGCCTGCCGTGTATTTGGGCGAAATGCTGATGCGCAAGATTCCGGCCAAAGCAGTGCGCATTGCCGCATGTATCTTGTTCTGCCTGCTGGGTATTTTGACCCTGCTTGGCGACGGTATCGTGTTGAAGGCCGTCTGAAATGTGGGACATTGTTTTTGAACACAAAGATTTTGTGGTCATTAATAAGCCTTGCGGCGTATCGGTGCACAGCGAATCGGAAGGGGATGTTTGCCTGACCGCTTCGCTGGCGCAGCAGCTCGGTGTTGAACGCGTGTGGCTGGTTCACCGTTTGGACAAGGCCACCAGCGGCCTGTTGCTGTTTGCGCTCAACCGCGACAGCGCGGCGGCTTTGTCGGCACAGTTTGCCGAGAAAACTATGCGTAAAACGTATTTGGCACTCAGTACGCACAAGCCGGCGAAAAAGCAGGGCTGGGTGAAAGGCGGTATGGCGCGTTCGCGGCGCGGTACATGGAAGCTGACGCGAGACGAGGATAATTTTGCCGTTACCCGTTTCAGCAGCCAAAGCCTGAAGCCCGGTTTGCGCCTGTTTGTGTTGCAACCGTTTACCGGCAAAACCCATCAGCTGCGCGTGGCCATGAAAAGCATAGGCAGTCCGATTTTGGGCGATACGCTGTATGGCGGCGATGAGGCGGGACATCTGTTTTTGCACGCTTGGCGTTTGGTTTTCGACTATCGCGGCGAGCATTTCGATATTCGGGTTGCGCCCGATAAAACATGGCCGTCTGAAATCGATTTGTCGGCGTGTTTGGGTTCGGATGAATCCGAATAGAAGCAGTGAGATTTTTGTGTATATTAAAAAAGGCCGTCTGAAATTGTTCAGACGGCCTTTTGCTTGTTTTAAGTTTACATTTCCAATTCGCTCAAACCCGGCAAGTCGGCAAAACAGCGGTCGTGCGTGATTTGGCAGAAGTTGTCCAAATAGCCTTTGTTGGCATCTTCCGTACGAATGGCTGCATAAAGTTTGCTTTGCAGGCCGTCTGAAGTGATTTTGCGATGGACGACGTAGCCTTTTTCCAGATACGGCATGACCGTCCAATAGGGCAGGGCGGCGATGCCGCGTTTGCTGGCAACCAGTTGAATAATGGCAATGGTCAGCTCGCTGTGGCGGCGCGGCGGATTAATGCCTTTAGGCAGCAGCACTTTTTTAGGCAAATCCAGCATTTCGTCGGGGACGGGATAAGTAATCAGGGTTTCGTCGATAAAATCTTCCGCTTCCCAAACATCTTTGTCGGCAAGTGGGTGGTCTTCTGCACAGATGCCGACCATTTCATAGGCAAACAGAGGGCGGTAGCTGATGCCGTTGAGTGGCTCGGCTTCGGAAACGATGGCAAGGTCGGCACGGTGTTGTAGCAGCAGCCCGACCGGATCGGCTTGGAAACCGGAAACGATGTCCAATTCAACTTGCGGCCATAAGGGGCGGAACTCGCCCATGGCAGGCATCAGCCAGTCGAAGCAGGTGTGGCATTCGACGGCAAGCCTGAGTTCGCCCGCTTCGCCTTCGATAATCCGCACCAAATCACGTTCGGCGGCAGCAACCTGCGGCAACAGCTCGCGCGCCAGTTGCAATAGGCGCATACCGGCCGGAGTGAAGCGCAGTGGTGTGGATTTGCGTTCAAACAACGGCGTTTCGTAATAATTTTCCAAGGCGCGGATTTGGTGCGACAGGGCGGATTGGGTCAGGAAAACCCGTTTGGCGGCAAGGGAAACGCTGCCGGTTTCTTCTAAAGCCAGCAAGGTTTTGAGATGACGCAATTCGATAATAGAGTCCATGTGTTTTCAGACGGCCTGTGGGTAAG
>NZ_JBQCWZ010000050.1:0-12155 GCF_051956895.1 Neisseria sp. P0021.S006 | reverse complement strand
CTTTGATAAACGTCCTGCTGCCATAAATACAATGCCGAAATCAAAATACTGCCCGACAAAACCAGCAGCATGGTGCGGCATTCTTCATCTTTCCAATACACCTGCAAGGAGCGGTTGCCCAGCGCAGTAAAGTGGCTGGCGAAATTGATACCGCCCCAGACAGTAAAAAACATCAACGTCCATTCGACTGCTACAGAATTAAAATAGGCAACGCTGTCATCATGTGTCGAAAAACCGCCCAAGGCCACAGCCGACATCGCATGGCACAAGGCATCAAACCAGCCCATGCCGGCAATATGCAAGGATACAAAGGCGGCAGCAGTTGTCAGTGCATAAGCAAACCACAGCCGTTTGGCCACTTGCGAAATACGGGGAGCCATCTTGCTTTCCTTATCCATACCCGGAATTTCCGCTTTGAAAAGCTGCGTCCCCCCCACGCCCAACATCGGCAAAATCGCCACAGCCAGCACGATAATACCCATACCGCCAAGCCAGTTGAGCATGTGCCGCCAAAAGTTTACAGACGGCGCCAGCGTATCCAAGCCGGAAATCACTGTTGCCCCCGTTGTCGTCAGCCCCGACATCGCTTCAAAAAACGCATCGGTGAAACTCATGGACGGCATATAGAAATAAATCGGCATCGCCGCCACGACGGCAAAGGCCAGCCACAGCATCAATACCAGGGTAAATCCGTCACGCGGCCGCAATTCACGGTTGAAACGCAAAGTCAGCACCCAAGTTACACACGATACCAGCAATACAGTCAAAGCCGTATAGGCAAACACGAGAAACGCGCTGTCGTGATAAAAATACGACATCAGTGTCGGCACGGCCAACAGTAATGAAAACAACAGTCCCAGCTTGGACAATACATGGACAATCGGCATCACCTTGCTTACCGCACCGCCCAATCTGAAACCCTTATGCAGATACATCATATTCCTATCATCAGAAAACAAAATGTTTCAGACGGCCTCATAAAAAAGGCCGCCTGAAACCGCATATTTTATCAAAATGCCGCAATCCCGTGATAAAGAAAAACAAAAAACACTTGCCTGCTCTTTTTCTAGGAGTATAATGTTATACCATAACATTTACTGGAGAAAAAAATGAAATCCGATATCCACCCGGACAACTATCGTACCGTCCTGTTTTACGACAGCGGCGCAGACCAAGGATGGCTTATCCGTTCATGCGCCAATACCCACGGCAAAACCATGGTTTGGAAAGACGGCATAGAGTATCCCCTCTTTTCGCTTGATACCTCTTCCGCTTCCCACCCCGTGTACACAGGCAAACAACGCAATGTCAATATCGAAGGCCGCGCCAGCAAGTTCAACCAACGTTACCAATCCATGATGTCTTCCTTCAGAAAGGATAAATAATGCAAGTCCTCTCCTCCCTGAAAACTGCAAAAAAACGACACCGCGACTGTCAAATTGTCCGCCGAAAAGGCAAAGTGTACGTTATTTGCAAGAGCAACCCCCGCTTTAAAGCACGCCAGCGTTAAGTGGCCCAACCCATATTTCAATGTAACTCTCTGAATTTTCCGCACTTTCGTTTACCTCTAGCGCAAGTGCGGTTTTTTTTCAAACGGCATTAATCATTCATATCAAAACTACAAAAAATCCTGCCATACTCCCGGAAACAGGAAGAAAAAGTAAATAATGGTTATCCCTATTGTGAAGCCATAAAGATATTTATAACATGCCGCTACATTCTTCCTTCAACACTGACCATAGGAGTCAAAAATGAAAGTAAAAGCCCTGCTTGCAATTGCCGCCGCCATGAGCCTCGCTGCCTGTGCCGCACCCGAAGCCCATCAACATGACCATGGTCACCGTCACGAGCACAATCATGACCACGGCCGTACACACGATCATGATGCCCGTGTTCAATCATTCAGCTGCGAAAATGGCCTGTCTGTACAAATCCGAAACCTGAGCACCGATCAAGTTGAATTACGCCTTGACGACAAAGTTGCCACCCTGTCTTCTGCCGTTGCAGGTTCAGGCGAACGCTATGTTGCCAACCAAGGCTTGTTCGGTAAAGGCGCCGAATGGCATCAAAAAGGCAGCGAAGCATTCTTCGGCTTCACTGACCCATACGGCAACAAAGTAGAAACTTCTTGCTCTGCCCGCTAATTTCTACTTAGCAATAGAATAGCTGAAGGCCGTCTGAAAACTTGTTTCAGATGGCCTTTCATATTGGATAAAACGAAATTTCCGTTTAAGGATAAAATGCAAATATGAGGCTATTTGAAGGTTCAAAATACGTCCATACTCCACGGATAAGTAAGACCCTTTAAAAGGTATCTTCTCCGACAATGCATTATTTCAAAATCATTAAATATATATCTACCTTAATTTAAAACTTTTTCCAAGATTTCTTTAAGGTTTTCATCATCTTCATCCAAAATTAATTTTTCTGAAATATTATGAAGACAATGTTCCAAATCAATGGCTAAGGCTACTTGGTTTTGATAGGATAATTTTGGATAGAGTTCAAGTAAAACCCAATAAATGCATATACTATCATTTGAGTAAAAAATATTTGAAACGAATGGAAGTAATGTGTCTTGTCGTTCTACAAAGATTTCGACAATTTCACTAAAAACAGGAAAGTTCGCATCTCCCAACCATCCTGAGAGCCACTCCCCCATCTCAATTAATTCCTCATCGTTGCAGTCCTTAATTTTTTTGCAAGCCTTGATGTCAAACTTATCTTTAGGGCGCATAGGATACCTCATTGCTTTATTAAAGACTTACGAATACAGAATTGTAATGATTGATCTCAATTCTAGACAAATGATTATTCGTCATTCCTGTATCCTCAACAAATTTTCTCTGAAGTAAGAGTTATTTTGTGCAATTAAACTCCTACCCTGCAATAACTTGAAACCCTATCCTGCATTTTACCTAAATCACAAATCCCAATTACCCTTCAAAATCTATTCGCTATACAAAACAGATTCAATAAACAAAGGCCGTCTGAAAACCTATTACCAAAGTTTTCAGACGGCCTTTATCTTAGACCAAATAATTAAGCGTAATGTCTTTCTTCGCCTTTACCGTCAACGTTGTCGGCACAACGTTTACAGATGGTTTCATGGCCTGCAACTGCGCCCACATCGTGGGTATAGTGCCAGCAGCGTTCGCATTTTTCACCATCACTGGCTTTAGCGGTTACAGTAAGTTCATTACCTACTTTCACTTCAGCTTTAGACACCAGCAAAGCAAAACGCAATTCTTCGCCCAAAGTGTTCAGATAATCGGCAATTTCTTCCGGAGCCGTAATTTCGGTTTCGACTTGCAATGAAGAACCGACGGTTTTATCCGTACGCAAAGGCTCGATGGCGGCAGTTACTGCTTCGCGTGCTTCGCGGATTGCCGTCCATTTTTTCACCAATTCGGCTTCGGCTTTTTCATTGATGGATGGGAACTCATGCCAGGTGTGGAAGAGGACGCTGTCTTCTTCGCCGCCACCAATGATGTCCCATGCTTCCTCTCCGGTAAAGCACAAAATCGGCGCAATCAGCAGAACCAAACTGCGTGTGATGTGATACAGGGCTGTTTGCGCACTGCGGCGTGCATGGCTATCTGCTTTGGTGGTGTAGAGGCGGTCTTTCAGGATATCGAGGTAGAACGCGCCCAAGTCTTCCGAGCAGAAAGAAACAATGTCTTTTACGGCAAAGTGAAAGGCATAACGCGGATAGTAGTCGCCTGCCAGACGCTCTTGTAGCTGACGCGCCAATACCACGGCGTAGCGGTCGATTTCCACCATATCTGCCTGTTGCACGGCATCTTCAATAGGATTGAAGTCGCTGAGGTTGGCAAACAGGAAGCTCAAAGTGTTGCGGATACGACGGTAGCTTTCAGTAACGCGTTTGAGGATTTCTTTGGAAATCGCCAATTCACCGCTGTAATCGGTAGATGCCGCCCACAGACGCAGGATGTCCGCACCGAATTCATTGTAAACTTCTTGCGGTGCGACGACGTTGCCGATGGATTTCGACATTTTACGGCCATTTTGGTCAACCACGAAACCATGGGTCAGCAGCTGTTTGTATGGTGCACGACCCATGGATGAGGCGCAACCGGTCAACATAGAGGATTGGAACCAGCCGCGGTGTTGGTCGCTGCCTTCGAGGTAGAGGTCGGCAGGCCAGTCTAATTCTTCGCGCTGTTTCAAGACGGAATAATGGGTCGAGCCTGAGTCGAACCATACGTCCATGGTATCGGAAAGTTTGTCGTAATTTTCGCAATCTTCCGCGCTCAAGAGTTCGCTCTTATCAAGAGAGAACCATGCTTCGATGCCTTTTTCTTCGATGCGTTGTGCTACTTTCTCCAAAAGCTCAGCAGAGTTCGGATGCAGCTCACCGGTTTCTTTGTGAACAAAGAAGGTCATCGGCGTGCCCCAGTAGCGTTGGCGCGAAACCACCCAGTCAGGACGACCTTCAATCATGGCTTCCAAACGCGCACGACCCCATGACGGGAAGAATTCAGTGTCATCAACGGCTTTGATGGCTTTGTCGCGCAGGGTTTTACCGTCAGCACCTGCTTTGTCCATACCGACAAACCATTGGCCGGTCGCACGGTAAATCAACGGCGTTTTGTGGCGCCAGCAGTGGGCGTAGCTGTGTTCGATTTTACTGCTTGCCAAAAGGTTGCCGGTTTCTCCCAGCCATTGCAGGATGACGGGATTGGCTTCCCAAACGCTCATACCAGCGACACGAGGTGTTTCGCTGATGTATTTGCCTTCGGCGTTGACAGGGTTGTAAAGCTCGATACCGTATTTATTGCAGACAGCGTAGTCTTCCAGACCATGCGCAGGCGCAGTGTGCACCAAGCCGGTACCGGCGTCGGTGGTAACGTGTTCGCCGTTGAGCATGAGGATATCGCGTTCGAGGAACGGATGGTTCATGTGCAGGTTTTCCAGCTTGTCGCCGGTGGTTTCTGCCAATACTTTCAGGTCGTCTGAAGCGAAGCCGTAGCGTTTGAGCGCATCTTCTGCCAAATCTTTGGCCAACACCAATTTGCCTTTAGGCGTATCAATCAATTGATACACCACGTCTGCGCCAGCTGAAACAGCTTGGCTCGCAGGCAAAGTCCAAGGCGTGGTTGTCCAGATAACGGCAAACGCTTTGCCTTCGATGTCGGACAAACCGAATGCGGCGGCAAGCGCGGCATTGTCTTTAAACGGATAGGCAACGTCAATCGCAGGCGATACTTTGTCTTTGTATTCCACTTCTGCTTCCGCCAGTGAAGAGCCGCAGTCCAAGCAGAACTGAACCGGTTTCGCGCCGCGGTAGAGATAGCCGGATTTGTAGATTTCGCCGAGCATACGCACGGTATCGGCTTCGGTTTTGAAATCCATGGTCAGGTAAGGATTGTCCCAATCGCCCAACACACCCAAGCGGATAAAGTCTTTTTTCTGACGGGCAATCTGTTCGGCGGCGTATTCGCGGCACAATTCGCGGAAACGGGCTTTGGGCATGTCTTTGCCGTGCAGCTTCTCTACCATCACTTCGATGGGCAGGCCGTGGCAGTCCCAGCCCGGCACATAAGGCGCATCAAAACCGGCTTGGGTTTTGCTGCGGATAATAATGTCTTTGAGAATTTTATTGACGGCATGACCGATGTGGATGTCGCCGTTGGCATACGGAGGACCGTCGTGCAGAATAAATTTCGGACGGCCTTTGGCGATTTCACGCAGTTTTTGGTAGCGTTTTTGCTCGTACCAGCTTTTCAGCCATGCAGGCTCGCGCTTGGCAAGATTGCCGCGCATTGGAAACGGGCTCTCGAGCAGGTTTACGGTTTTACTGTAATCGGTCATTTTCTAATCTCTATTGTTGCGGTATTTCGGTTTCAGACGGCCTGATTGCTCATTTTAAAAAGAACAGGCCGTCTGAAAGAATTCAAAGGACTTATTGTAGCCCAATTGTCTTGATTTTATAAGCGTATAGAAGCGTTTCTATGGTTTCCAAACCTTTGCATCTTCCATATCTTGCAAAATTTGGGTTTTCAATGCTTCGATACTTTCAAATTTTTTCTCGTCACGCAGTTTGTGCAGGAAGCGGACGAAGATGCGCTGGCCGTACAAATCGCCGTTGAAATCGAACAGGTGGACTTCCAACTTTTGCGAACGGTTGTTGCTGACAGTGGGGTTAAAACCAAAGCTGGCCACGCCCCGGCGCGTACCGAATGCGCCGTCAGCTTCGACGACAAATACGCCGCTTAGCGCATAATGATACGGGGGAAGCTGGACGTTGGCGGTAGGCGAGTTGATGGTGCGGCCGAGTTTTTGCCCGTGCTTGACCTTGCCGCTTAACACGTAATCGTGCCCCAACAGTTTTTTGGCGTATTCCAACTTGCCGTCTGAAAGGGCTTGGCGGACGGCGGTACTGCTGGTGCGGATGTCTTCAACGATAACGGACGGTGTGCACTCGGTTTGCATATCAGGCTGTTGTGCCAAAAGTTCGAAACAGCCTTCCCGACCCGCACCGAAACGGAAATCATCGCCAATCAGCAGATAACGCGTATTGAGCGTTTTTCGCAAAAGCCGGTCGATAAACGTTTGTGCGCTCATCTCGGAGAAAGTTTGGTTAAAGCGCAAAACCCAAATGGCATCCACACAGCCGGTTTCACGCAAAAGGCGCAATTTAGTACGCAGCGGACTGATGCGGTAAGGCAGCTTTTTCCCGGCTTTACGCGCAAAAAACTCTTTGGGCTGAGGCTCAAAAATAACAACGACAACAGGCAGACCGCGCCGGTCTGCCTCTCGTTTGAGTTTTTGCAGGATATGTTTGTGCCCGAGGTGTACGCCGTCGAAGTTGCCAATGGTTACGGCGGCTCCTTGCGGAAATTGGGGCGGATGTCGCTGTCCAAGCCAGATGTTCATGGGTAGTTGGTAGTGTGTTTGAATAGGCGGCTATTGTAAACGTTATTGCCGTTTCAATAAACCTTAGGCCGCCTGAAACCAATAAATATATGCTTTCTGACGGCCCTAAGGTTTGTTAATACCTTACCACCACCAAGGATAACGGCCAAACGGATAACCCCAATCGTCGTAATAGCGATAGTAGCGGGCTTCGCGCAGCTGTTCTTGGGAAATATAGTTTTGCCATGCCATTTTGTAGCAGGCTTGGAACATCGGGTCGGAAACTTTGTCGATATATTTGAGGCGGAAGGCTTTTTGTTCCGCAGTTGCCACACCGGGTTTGCCTTCTTCGTCAAATTTGCGGCGGATCAGTGCGGCTGTTTCCTGATCGCATTGGGCGGCAAGATTGACTTGAAGATCCTGCTCATAGCGTTTCTGCGCTTGGGCGCGTGCGGCTTTTTGCTCGGGCGTGGTGGCGCAGGCGGCCAGCAATGCAACGGCGCCAAACAATAAGGTCAGACGGATAGGATTCATCGGATGTTTCCTTATGTTTATATCTTTCTATTAATGTACGCCCTCATTGTGTAATGGGCAAGTGTGGCAACTTGGGAACACTTTAGATTATTTGTTCTTATCGGCAGACAGTTGCATATAAAATACACCCTGTATGAATGTTTAACTCCAAACCCACTCGATGAACGCTGACAAACCGCCCCACTCCTACCGATTGCGCCACCACAGGCAACACACGCCGCCGTTTTGGCAGGCGGACCGCCCTTATCTGCACGAGCACAATATTTCCGATGCCCGTTTCAGACGGCTGGGCTATATCATGGCCTTTCTTGCCGGTGCGATTAATGCGGGGGGATTTTTTGCTTTTGCGCGCTATATTTCCCACGTAACCGGCTCCATGTCTCTTTTGGCTGATGTGCTGTATCTCCAAGACTGGTGGTCTGCCGCGGTGACTTTCATCAGCGTGTTGTGTTTTGTTGCCGGTGCCGCGCATTCGGGTTGGGTAATTTTATGGACGCAGCAGATGCGTTTCCGTGGCAGCTTTGGGTTTTCCATGTGGCTGGAAGCAGTTTATCTGTTGATATTCGGCTGGTTCGGTATTGCTGCGATGGAGTGGGATTTTGGCGGCTCTGATTTTATTATGCCGTCTTTAGCATTGTTTTTATTATGTTTTATTATGGGTATGCACAATACGGTTATCACGCTTCTTTCCGGCGGCGCCATCCGTTCCACCCACATGACCGGCACGGCGACCGACTTGGGCATTGAAATCTCACGCGCGCTTTATTACTCCAAACAGCATCATCCGCGCCTACCGCACGTCCGAGTTAACAAACCGAAAATGTGGCTTTTAAGCGGATTGATGCTGTCGTTTTTACTGGGCGGCGTGGTTGGCGCATGGGGTTATCATCTGGTCGGCCATCATTTCGCCCTGCCCGTTTCCGCCGTTTTGCTCATACTGGGTGCAGGTTCAGTGGGATACGATGTCAAGGTCAGATTGAAATGGGCATTCGTCAACTGGTATCGCCGCAAGCAGAAAAAACGGAAGAAACTGTAAAAAACTTTGCTTGTTATTTCGCGACAAAACGGCCAAACTGTCGGAGAAATGCAGAAATGCTTCAGAATTATGTTAACTGGCAAATATTTTCGTAATATCGGGTTAAACCCATTCTTTTGCGTTTCGGATATTGAGTATCATAAATCCGTAATGATCCACGCGGTTTTTATTCATTTTTTCAGACGGCCCGGGCCGTCATCTAATAAAGAGGATACGACATGAAATTCTTGAAACCCCTGACCGTTATTGCCACTGCAATTCCTTTGGCGCTCACCGGCTGTGTAACTGATCCTGTTACCGGCCAACAATCCGCCAGCAAAACCGCTATGTACGGTTTGGGCGGTGCGGCTGTTTGCGGCATCGTTGGTGCACTGACCCACGGCGGTAAAGGCGCGCGTAACTCCGCATTGGCTTGCGGTGCAGTAGGTGCGGGTATCGGCGGTTACATGGACTACCAAGAGAAAAAACTGCGTCAAAGCCTGGCCAACACCAACATCGAAGTTGAACGTCAAGGCAACCAAATCAAACTGGTTATGCCTGAAAACGTAACCTTCGCTACCGGCAGCGCCGCCCTGAGCGGCCATGCTCAAAGCGCCCTATCTGCCGCTGCGCAAACTTTGGTTCAATATCCTGACACCACTTTGACCATCAACGGCCACACCGACAACACCGGTAACGACGCCATCAACGAGCCATTGTCTCGCAACCGCGCCGAATCTGTTGCCACTTTCCTGCAATCCCGTGGCGTAAGCAGCACCCGTTTGAGCACTTTCGGTTACGGCTCCCGTCAACCAATCGCCTCCAACGCTACTGTTGAAGGCCGCGCACAAAACCGCCGCGTTGAAATCTTGATCAACCCTGACCAACGCGCCATTGATGCCGCTAAAAAACAAATGTAATCCGACATCTGTCCGATTCCCATACTTAAGGCCGTCTGAAATTTCAGACGGCCTTTTTCTTTGTAGATTTTGTTTGCAATTTCGCCTCCTCAATCCAACCCATCATAAAATTTATTCCTTTATTAACAAGACTTTTCAATTTTTTCTTTAAAAAAACTGTATTAATACTCTAATTTTTACACTAACTTAGAGTATAATTCCTAAAATTTTAAAAACACGCCTCATGCCGTCTGAAAAACGGCGGCGAAAAACACACTTATTTATATACACATCAGCCCGTTATCCAATCCATTTCATAGGATTTCAGACGGCACTATCCAGAATCTATGAAGGAGCATCCATGCAAAACAACTTTGACCCATTGATTATCCGTGGCAAATCACTGATCCCCGTCGTACAAGGCGGTATGGGTGTAGGCGTTTCCGCATCAAAACTCTCTAGCGCGGTTGCGCGCGAAAACGGCGTAGGTACCATCGCCAGCGTCGATTTGCGCCACTTGCACGAAGATTTGCTGGCTGAATCAAAAATCGATTCCAGCGAAGAAAAATACACCCGCCTCAACTGCATCGCGCTTGACCGTGAAATCAAAAAAGCCAAAGCCGATTCAGAAGGCAAAGGCATGATCGCCGTCAACGTCATGAAAGCCGTCAAAGACCATGCCGCCTACGTCCGTCAGGCCTGCGAATCCGGTGCAGACGCGATTGTAATGGGCGCAGGTTTACCTTTGGACTTGCCGGAAATGGCCGAGGGCTATCACAAAGATGTCGCCCTTTTCCCTATTTTGTCCGAATCACGCGGTATCAACATCGTTTTGAAACGTTGGATGAAAAAAGGCATCTTGCCCGATGCCATCGTTATCGAACACCCAGCCCACGCAGCCGGCCACTTGGGTGCGGCAACCGTTGACGGCGTGAACGATGCCAAATTCGAGTTCAAACGCGTTATTGAAGAAACGTTTGAAGTATTCAAAAACTTGGGCTTGGAAAGCGAAAAAATCCCGTTGGTACTCGCCGGCGGCATGGCAAACTTTGAAAAAGTCAAAACAGCCTTGAAAAACTGGGGCGCGTCCGCCGTTCAAATCGGTACCGCGTTTGCCGTGACCGAAGAAGGCGATGCCCACATCAACTTCAAGAAAACGCTGGCCGGTGCGGAAACCGAAAAAGTGGTTGAATTCATGTCTGTTGCCGGTTTGCCTGCACGCGGCGTGCGCACCAAATTCCTCGACAACTACATCAAACGCGAGGCCAAATTGCAAGCCAACGCCAAAAACGATCCGCGCCGTTGCACCCAAGGCCTGAACTGCCTGACCAGCTGCGGCTTGCGCGACGGTTTGGCCAAAGCCGGTCAATTCTGTATCGACATCCAACTTTCCGCCGCATTCCGCGGCGAGGTCGATAAAGGCCTGTTTTTCCGCGGCAAAGACCCATTGCCGTTTGGCAACGCCATCCGTACGGTTCAAGAAACCATTCATTATCTTTTGAACGGTTCCCTGCCCGTCGTCCCTGCCAAATAAACGCATCAATTTGTTTTGTGGATGTGCAGGCTGCTTTTCGTTTCTCAGGAACTCCGTTTTAACTTCGTTGAAGCTGCGCTTTCAGGTAGCCTTTTTAGGTTTCAGGCAGCCTGCATCACTCCGCCGCCGCAAACACCTCCTTCGCTACAAACACCGCATTCAGCACCTTCGGAAAACCCAAATACGGGATACATTGGATAAACGCCTCCACAATTTCATCGCGCGTCAGCCCCACGTTCAGCGAAGCGTGGATATGCACGCGCAACTGGTTTTCACAGCCGCCCTGCGCCGCCAGAGCCGCCAGCGTTACCAGCTCGCGCTGCCGCACATCAAGCTGCGGGCGCTGGTAAATCTCGCCAAACGCGAAACCAATGATGTATTTGCCCAAATCGGGCGAAATATCCGCCAACGCCTGCCTCACCTTGTCGCCCTGCTCGCCGTCGATTTCGTTCAGCTTCGCTAAGCCGCGTGCCATTAAATCCTGATGATTCAACATTTTTCGTCTCCATACTCAAATTTGCAAAATTGCACGGACAGGTTAAACTATCAAGCGCACTTTATAGCAAGGAGATTTGATGCAGACCAAGGAATTTGCCGCGCAAACGGGTTTGTCCGCCGCCACGCTGCGCTACTACGAGCAGGAAGGGCTGCTGCGCCCCGAACGAAACGCCAACGGCTACCGCGAATACGGTGCGCGCGATTTGGAATGGGTGGGTTTCATCCTTCGGCTGAAAGACATGGGCGTGCCGCTGGCGCAAATCAAGGAATACGCGCGGCTGCGGCATTTGGGCGATGAAACCGTCCCCGAACGTTACCGGATTTTGCAGGAACATCAGGCGGCTTTGAAACGCAAACGGCAGGAATTGGACGCTCATTGGGCGTTTTTGGAGCGGAAGCTGGCGTGGTATCGTGAGAAGATGGGCGGGCAGGGATAAGCAGCCTAAAAGCGTGAAAAGCAGCCTGCACATTTGGGAAAGCCCAAGTGCAGGCTGCTTTTGTGTTCCAACTTCGTTAAAGCTCGCGCTTTCAGACGGCCTTATCGGGGCGAGCGTCCCAAAACATAATTATTACAATTCACACGCCATGAATTGCTGAGCGCCCAGTGATAATCGATGATGATGTCTTCCGAATTGGTGAAAAAGGTGCGGTCGCTGTGCTGGCCGTAGCAGACGTTGCTGTAATAGTTGGTGATGACGGGACCGTTTTGACTGCATTCAAAAGGCCGTCTGAAAACATTTAAACCCTGTTTTCAGACGGCCTTTTTGTCCCAATCTATCTAAAAAATGCTAAGATT
>NZ_JBQCWZ010000049.1:0-12344 GCF_051956895.1 Neisseria sp. P0021.S006 | reverse complement strand
GGTGTGGCGGCGCAATACAGCGGCGTAGACTTGGAAAACCAACTGCGCAATATCGCAGTCACCCAGTTGGCGGCCGCGTTCGGCAGCTCCGGTATCCCATTCTTGGATATGGCGGCGAACCAAGTTTTGCTGTCGCAAAAAATCGGCGAATTGCTTGGCGCGGAATTTGCCAAGCTGGGTTTGGCACTGGAAAACTTCACTGTTGAAAGCATTACTTTGCCCGCGTCTATTCAGGCTGCGTTGGATAAGAAAATTTCGATGGGTGTTATCGGCGATTTGGGACGCTACACCCAATATCAAACCGCCGAATCTATTCCGCTTGCGGCACAAAATGAAGGCGGACTTGCCGGAATCGGTGCAGGTTTGGGCGTAGGTGCCGGTATTGGTCAGGCGATGGCGGGTGCCATGGCTGGCATGATGCAGCCGAATGCGCAACAGGCTCAGCAAAATGCTCAGCCGGTTGCCGAAGATCCGCAGGCTAAATTGGTGAAACTCAAGTCTTTGCTGGATGGCGGTTTGATTTCGCAAGAAGATTTTGACAAAGCCAAGGCTGAAGTGTTGAAACAGCTGATTGGTTGATCAATTGAAGGCCGTCTGAAAAATATCATTCAAAAGAAGCGTTGAGCTGCTTCTATGAAAAGGTTTCAGACGGCCTTTCAAATGATTTGATTAAGCCTGTCCGACTTCAAAAACGTTAAGGCCGTCTGAAACACTCCAACCCATTCTGAAAAAGCAAACCCATGTCTCAAACTCCTTTCTTCAAAACCGACTGCCCAAGCTGCGGAGCACCTGTCGAGGCGCATTCTGCTTCTGCCGTGACGCTGGTGTGCGGCTATTGCAACAGCATGCTGGTGCGGAAAGATAACGGCGTTGTCGACTCCGGCCGCGACTCCGCATTGCTGGAAGATTTTAGTCCGCTGCAAATCGGAACCAGCGGCACATTTGTCGCACAACGCTTTACCTTGGTTGGACGGCTTCAGGTGCAATACGACGATGGCGCGTGGAATGAATGGTATGCGCTGTTTGACGACGGCAGAGCCGGTTGGCTTTCTGAGGCGGGCGATTTGTATGTGATGACCATGCCGGTCGAAATCGATAATCCGCCGAAATTTGAAGATACGCGAGCCGGATTTAGCGAGCTGACTTTTCAAGATAAGCACTATATTGCCTCCGATGTCCGCAACATCAGCTTGAAACATGCGGCTGCGCAGGGCGAATTGCCGTTTGTTTTGAAAGAGGATACAGAAAATCGGGTTTCCGACTGGCGTTGCGAAAACCTTTTCATCACGCTCGATTACAACAATAAAACTCCCGAAGCCTTCTTCGGGCGGATGGTAAACCTAGATGGTTTGAAGCTGGAAAACACGCGCCACGAAGATGAAATTAAAGAAAGCGCAGGCCGTCTGAAAGGCAGTATTACTTCAGAAAACTGTCCTAACTGCGGCTCGTCCATTCATTGGGTAAACGGGCTGACTTCCCATCTGAACTGTCAAAGTTGCGGCAGCGAATTGGCAGTCGGCAAAGATAAAGCGGAGCTTATTACCGCCAATAATCTGCGTTTGTCGCAAAATACGATGTTTACTTTGCCTGTCGGCTCGACAGGCAGTCTGAAAAATAAAGAGTTTCATGTTATCGGCGCAATTAGATATTTAGAAACAGATGCGCAGGAAACATTTGATAACTTGTTCAAAGGTGCCAAACATACATTGGCACCAGAAGGGCAGTGGACAGAGTATCTGCTTTACAACCCAACTCAGGGTTTCTTATGGCTGGTTGAAGCTGATGAAGGTTGGAATATTTCCGAAACCTTGAACGATTGGCCGCGCCTCGACCGCAACCGCCAACCGCAAGGCTATGGCAAACTTTATGACTATGGCGGACGGGTCAGGATTGCCAGCGGAGCGTTTTATTGGCGTGTCCGAAACGGTGATTTGAACTATTACAGCGATTACAGAGACGGACAAAGCCGTAAGATTGGCTCCGAACTAAACAGTCACGAAATGGCATGGACTAGAAGTGCCCCAATTGCTTATCGGGAGATTGCAGACGCGTTTAATCTGACCAGCCAAGCTCCGCATTACACTGCAAACATGGCGGCGGACGGCATTGATAAATCATTAAGAATCATAATGACCGTCATCCTGGTTGTCGTCAATCTCCCTGCGCTTCTGACCGGCGATAGTTCTGCCGCACTTACCGTCATCTTTATAGGATGCTGGTTGTTGTGGACCATGGGCAAAAAAGACGAGGACGAGGATTAACATGTCGAGAATCACTTACATCATTTTCAGTACCATCATCATCGTCATCTCCATGATCATCAGCTACGGCTCTTCCGATTCCGACGGCTCGCGTATGCACTCCGGCGGCTATTATGGCGGCAGCGGTTATTCCGGAGGCCATAAATGACCCATGCGCCCGGTAATCATGGCCTATTGGACTTATACGGTTGCGATGAAGCCATCTTAAAAGATGAAGGCCGTCTGAAAACCGCTTTGGTGGCTGCCGCACAGGCTGCAGAAGCCACCATATTGACCGAACACTTCCACACCTTCGGTGGCGCAGGCGGCGTAACCGGTGTTTTGCTGCTCGCCGAGTCCCATATCAGTATCCACACTTGGCCTGAACACCGCTTCGCTGCTATTGATGCATTTATTTGCGGCGGTATGAAATTGGAAAAAGTGAAGGAAATCTTGTGCAGGGAGTTGGTGGCAGCAAGGGCTGTTTGGACGGTTGTGCAACGTGGCGAAGGTATACTGGACGATGTACAACCATCGGTTGAACAATAAAATCTGTCGGGCCGTCTGGAAAAAATTGGCTGATAGTAAATTAGATAACAAATTTTGTATAAAAAGGCTTTTAAACAAAATGCTTAAAATAAAAGATTGGAAGAGAAACAGAAGTTTGCCATTGGTTATTTACTTGCTTGCAGGTTTGTTTTTGCTTGGAGTGGAAAGTGCCGAAGCAAAAAAATTAACACATGATCGTACCGAGTATTGCCGTAATCAAGTTTATGTCAGTAATAACCAAGGCGCATCCCTGCAAGCTCAACCGGACGATAAAGCATCTTCAATCACTCAATTGCACCATATGCAATACCTTTGCGTTGTCGGTAATGACAGCAAAAATACCGAAGAAGGATACTCTTGGATAAAAGTAAAAAAAGTACCTTTGGCAATCAAAGAAAACCAAATCAGTTGTCATGATATGGGCCTGCCTGACAACTGCACCAAACCTACCGATTTCCCGACTGAATGGAAAATCAAACCGCCCAAAGGCAAAAAATGTCGTCTTTCCACTCATGTTGATAATGAAGGTCAGTTGCTTATTGTCGCAAAAGGCGTTTGCCCAACCGGATGGGTAAAAGAGAGAGATGTACAATTTTTTGCCGATTAGTAAACTTGGCTTTAGTTAAAGAAAAAAACAAAGTTCATCATATGGCAGAACAATCAAGAAAAAAGATTTAACTTATTCTTTATTAAAAGACAGGCCGTCTGAAAGCATATTCAATCCGTTTTCAGACGGCTTTATCTTACATTTTTAAAATATCCTGATTAAGGAAATCAGAAATGCATGTTCGTACTTCCATCATTTTTGCCTTATCCATGCTCACCTTAGGAGCATGTGTCAGTCATCATCCTTCGGTTCCTCATGCTTCAACGGTGAAAGACCGTGCATATTATTTCCAACATCTTGACGAAGCCCAAGCAAAAAAAGAGCAATGTTTGAAAGACAGAGTATTTGAGAAAGCAGGCGTTGATATGGAAAACAGCAGAGATCAACAAATGATTGCTGCGTATCCCGATGACCTTTTAATGCTCAACCAAGATAATGCGGAATTATTTTCTTGTATCGCTGCGTGGACGGCTGCTAATTCCGCAGAACCATTACGCAAATGGCAGAGGGAAAATGAGGAAAGTGAAGCCACCAATCAAAAATTTGAGGCACAGGTTATGCGGTTTAAAGCAGAACTAGAAAAGAAATACTCAGAAATAGATTGGAAAAAGTTTTATCCTGCCGCACTCTATCAGGAATCTGTCCATTTCCTTTACACAGACAGTACGTCAGAAGAATATGCAAAAAAAGAAGCCATCGAACGTATCTTTATTGATAAAGCGAAACGGTTTATAGCAGAATCGGAAGCGAACAATATTGAAACGCTGACCCAAAAGATGTCGCAAATCTGCAAGGAGGATACTTGGGGCTATATCCCTTCGTGTAAAGTCTATTATCATGTTTTAAAAGAAAAACTCTCGAAAAAAACACTATCCGAATTAGTGGAGATGGAAAAACAGTATAACGACGGCGAGCATATGCCTGTTCCTATTTTATTTGAAGCTTATCGTTTTACCCTTGGATCTGCTTTGGAGAAAATAAATCGAGAATTAATGTCAGACTACGGTAAACTCGATTCCGAATATAGGCAGTGTGTAAAAAAAATCGGAGAAAAAGTCTCGGTTACCCAAATGGACAGCTTTGAAGAAAATTTCGAGCCGGAGTTTTATCTCGGTTTTTATCCCGAATGTGCCGTTACCGATAACATTATGAAACAATTGGAGTTTCCTCTGGATTTAAATGTCGCGGTTGAAAGCAAAATTTTCCACAAAATAGTCAAACAAAGCCAGGAAGAAAACGAGAAATTTCTCATCGATGAAGAGCTATCAGGAATAGCATGGCGGAAGCAGCTGGAAGAATCGCCCGAAGTCTTACAAACCAAAAAAAGCTTGGCTCAAAAATATGCCCAAACACCTTGGCAAAATTTCAGGAGCACTATAAAACAAGACTATCCAGATATCGAAAGTGACTTCTCGGGTACGGAAGAAGAACAGAAGCAGAAAAAGATAATTTCTACTGCCCTGAGGTTAATCTTGATTGAAAAAATACAGCCTGAAATGGACAAGTTAGAGAAAAAAAGTATAGATGAATTACTTACTGAACTACGAGCTCGTTGTAAAGAAGGAGAAGGAATAGATTGGCTAAGCGATACTCAGTGTATTCTGTATTACCGTACCTTCTTAAAAAAAATTCAGGGTCAAACTTTAGAAGAGCTATTAGCTTCAAAAGATAAATATGAAGAGGGGCCTTCCTTGGTTAAGTTTTCCTATAAGTTAGTATTAGAAGGGAAAGAGGTGAAACGATCCTTCGAACTGATAAAAAATGATGACAAACGCGAAGCAGCATACTGGCAATGTATCAAAAACATCAGCAAAACCATAAAGAAATCAGGCATTCTAGAAACTAACGATGCCGAGTCGATTATCTTGAACGAACCTGGTTGCAAACAGGTGTACTATGTCATGAGCAATATGAACGAAGAAAAACGGTTCACATATTTTGCCGACACGCTGCTTAACAAGAAACGTTTCAAAGAAGCTCCGAAAGTTCAACAAGATTGATGTAAACATTTCATTAAGAGGCCGTCTGAAGTCTTGCATATGCTGTTTTCAGACGGTCTTAAACCTTGTTCTGATTAAACTGAAATATTGACGTTATATGGAAAAAACGCCTTTTTTTAAAACCGATTGCCCAAGCTGTGGTGCGCCTGTGGAGGCGTATTCCGCTACTGCCGTGACGCTGGTGTGTGGCCATTGTCACAGTATGCTGGTTGCTAGAATCGGTAAGGGGAGGAGCGGATATTTTGTTGCCAATTCAGGGCGTGATTCTGCGTTGCTGGAAGATTTCAGTCCGTTGCAGATTGGAACGCGAGGCGTTTTTGATGATCGGAAATTTACGCTGATTGGGCGATTGCAGGTGCATTACGATGTCGGCGCATGGAATGAATGGTATGTCTTGTTTGATGACGGGCAGACCGGCTGGCTTTCCGAGGTTGGCGATTTATATGTGATGACATGTTTACTTGCCCAGAAGAGGAGACGGGGGCCGAAAAATTTTAAGTCGGTGAAAGCCGGTTCCAGTTCGTTGATCTTTAATGGCCAAACCTTTATTGCGTCAGATGTCCGCACCATACATTACCGTAATACCGATGCGCAAGGCGAGTTGCCGTTCAACTTATCTGAGAACCAAGCGGCAGGCGAGGTTTGCGACTGGCGACGGGGCAATTTGTTTTTGACCTTGGATTATTCGACGTTTCCAATGGACTCCTACTTCGGACGCATAGTCAGTTTGGACAGTTTGAAGCTGGAAAATAAGCGCAGTGATGATGAAATCCATGAAAGTGCAGGTCGTCTGAAAGGAGAGATTCTTTCTGAAAACTGCCCGCATTGCGGCTCTCCTGTTCATTGGCCAAGGGGTGTTACTTCTTTCCTTTTATGTCAGTCTTGCGGCAGCAGTTTGAATACGACAAAAGATACTGTTGCGTTGATGGAGGCAAATGCCCAAAGGAAAGAACAAGAAAATCTGTTCACACTTTCCATTGGTACGAAAGGCCGTCTGAACGATACAGAATATCTGATTATCGGGGCTGTAAGATTTGTCGAGATATCGTCCTATAATCAAAATCAGTCCGAATACTGGACGGAATATCTGCTTTATAACACTCAACAAGGTTTTGCCTGGCTGATTGAGTCTGGAAAACGCTGGCGGCTGTCAGAAACCATTACAAACATGGCCGGACTTTGATTCAAGTGGCAATCCTGCCGGTGAAATGTTGATTGATCATTACCGCGGGCAGGTCGAGGTAGCGGCTGGTGCTTTTTATTGGAAAGTCAAACAAGGCGATTTGCTTCATTACAAGGAATATAGCGGCAAGAAAAGTTATGGCCGGAATGTCATTCTGTGTTCCGAGCAGAGCAAGGACGAAATTGTCTGGAGTAAAAGCAGTCCTGTGTCTTACCGTCAAATGAGAAAGGCATTCGGTCTGTCTTTTGATACTAAGGAGATGCTCTCTTACTGGCTGAAGGGCGACAATAGAAATGTTGGGAGTAGAGATAATGTAGCCCGTATCATTGCTATGCTGATTCTTATCATCGTCAACCTTCCGGCCTGGCTGTCGCCGCATCTACGTAGTCCTGTCGGTATAGTGGTCAGTCTGTGTGCGTTGGTATGGATATGGATTTCTGACAGATATAAAAACGATCGTGATTACGAAGAAGAACGGGTAGGGATGATTATTTTCTTTGCTTTCATCATTTTTCTTACCGTCTTATTCAACTATGTCCAAGCGGAAGACAGTGATTCATCGCATTCCGGCAGATCCTATCATGGTTATTCGGCAGGGCATAAATAACGTGAGATCTGCTTAACCTCGTTGTATCGTTTTACTTTTATTTTTTCAGACGACCTTTTTATAAAACATGCTAACCCGCCGTCAATTTCTCAGCTATACCGCCGTGCTTGGTGCCGCCTCTGCTTTCTCTTGGCAGACTTATAAGTACCTCAACCGCAAACCGCCGGTTTCTATTAACCGTGTCGGCTTGCCGTTGGGGCATTTGTTGCGTGACGGGGAATTGCTCAGTTCGCCGACCCGTCGTTATGAATGCAATACGTTGATACTCGGCGGCGGTGCGGCTGGGTTGGGAGCATTGTGGTATTTGGCGAAGCATAATCACCGCGATGTATTGTTGGCAGAAGGGTTTGAACGTAATGGCAACAATGCCGCCTATACGTCTTCAGACGGCCTGAAAGCGCCGAGCGGTGCGCATTATTTGGCTTTGCCGTCGAAAGAAAGCGTGTATGTGCGCGAGATGTTGGCGGATTTCGGTATTTTGCAGTCGGATGGCAGCTTTAGGGAAACCGATTTGGTCTATGCGCCCGAATCGCGCCTCTTATATCAGGATAAATGGGTAGAACATTTATTGCCGAAAGAAGATGCGGATTCCAAACGGTTTTTTGATTTGATAGGCCGTCTGAAACAGGCTTACGGCAATGACGGTAAGAAAATTTTTGCCATTCCGATTGCGCTGTCATCGATAGATGAAACATGGCGAAAGCTCGATCATCTGACGTTTCAACAATGGCTTGATCAGGAAGGTTACCATTCGCCCGAGCTTTTGTGGTATCTCGATTATTGTTGCCGCGACGATTACGGACAAGGCATCGGGCAAGTATCTGCCTTTGCCGGATTGCATTATTTTGCCGCCCGCAACAATGCAGAAACTGTCCTCACTTGGCCCGAAGGTTTGGCACATCTTTCTGAAAACCTGCGCCGTCATGCCGATTTGCAGGAAGGCTGGCAATGGCCGTCTGAAAACAGTATCCGTTTGGAGAAACCTGCTTCGGTTAATGCTTCTGCCGTCAAAATCAAACCGCTTTCAGACGGCCGGATTGAAGTGTGGCTGCGTGATAATGCAAAAGGGGAAACCGTTGCCGTCACCGCGCAACACGTTATCTCCGCCATGCCGCTGATGGTTGCCGCCCACATTATTGAATCTCCCGAACAATTTGGTCTGAATATTCCCGAATACGCGCCATGGCTGGTTTCCAATTTTGAACTGCACAGTTTTCCGAAAGAAAAAAACAACAGCGAACTTGCGTGGGACAATGTGGTTTACGGCAGCCAAGGACTGGGCTATGTTGTTGCGACCAACCAGCTTATCCGGGTTGCCCGTCCTGAACGTACGATTTTTACCGCCTACGCCGCGCTCAATCACGATACGCCACAAGCCGTCCGCCGCCAGCTGCTTGAAGCAAGCGATGAAGAGCTGCTCCAGTTTGCCGCACAAGATCTGCTTACCGCTTACGGCGAAGGCTTTTGGCGGCATGTTTCCCATGTTGACATTACCGTTCGCGGGCATGGCATGAGCGTGCCGAAACCCGGCTATTTAAGCGATGAGGCTTTATTAAAAATCAGAAATCGAAATACTGGATTATTATTTGCACACAGTGACTTAAGCAGCTATTCGGTGTTTGAAGAGGCTTTGTATTGGGGTGTGGAAGCGGCGCGGAAAGTATTGGCTTAATTGATATAAAAAGGCCGTCTGAAATCATATTCAGACGGCCTTTTCTCTTTTAACTTAATAACCTGATTAGGCTTTTGGTTTCAAAGCGGCAGCTTCGCGAGCCAGACGGGTGATGGTATCCCAGTCTTTGTTTTTGATGGCTTCTTTTGGGGTCAGCCATGAGCCGCCGACGCACAAGACATTAGGCAGCGCCAAGTACTCGGGAGCGGTTGCCAGGCTGATGCCGCCGGTCGGGCAGAAGCGAACATCGGCGTAAGGGCCGTACAGGGCTTTGAGCATGGCTTTGCCGCCAACGACTTCGGCAGGGAAGAGTTTGAGGGTGTCGATGCCGTGTTCCAAAGCCAGTTGGACTTCGCCAGGAGTGGCAACGCCCGGAATCAGGGGGATGCCACTGTTGTGGCTGGCTTTGGCGAGGGATTCGTGCAAACCCGGGCTGATGGCGAAAACCGCGCCTGCGTCTTCGACGGCTTTGAGCTGTTCGGGATTGGTTACCGTACCCGCGCCGACGATGGCGTTAGGAACTTCTTTGGCAATCAGGCGGATGGCGTCGAGACCGACAGGGGTGCGCAGGGTGATTTCGAGGGTGGGAATGCCGCCTTCGACAAGGGCGTGGGACAAATCGACGGCAGTACTCAAGTCGTCAATCGCCATTACCGGCACAACTGCGCCGGCAGTCAGAATTTCACGAGGGGTCAGTTTAGACATTTTAGGTCTCCGTTGGGGACTGTATCGTAATAGGGTCGTTAACATGGTTTCAGACGACCTGATTGTTTTAAGAGGCCGTCTGAAAAGGGTTTAGGCAAATTCGCCGCCGAAGCTCATGGCACCGGTTTCTGCGCTGCTGGTCATGCTGCGGAAGTTGGCGAAGAGTTCGCGGCCGCAGCCTTGTTGATTCGCGCTCAAGTCGATACGTTCGACTTCGCGGGCGTTCCATTCGGCTTCGTTGATCAGGACGTTGAGTTCGCCGGTAACGGAGTCGAAGCGGATCAAGTCGCCGGTACGGATTTTGGCGATGTTGCCGCCCATCAGGGCTTCAGGCGTCATGTGGATAGAGGCCGGAACTTTACCGGACGCGCCGGACATACGGCCGTCGGTCAGCAGTGCCACTTTAAAGCCGCGGTCTTGCAGGATGCCCAAAGGAGGGGTCAGTTTGTGCAATTCGGGCATACCGTTGGCGCGCGGGCCTTGGTAGCGGACAACACAGACGAAATCGCGTTCCAACTCGCCGCGTTCAAATGCGGCCAATACTTCGCGTTGGTCGTTGAACACGATGGCGGGTGCTTCAATGATGCGGCAGCCTTCGCGCACGGCGGACACTTTAATTACGCCGCGACCGATGTTGCCTTTCATTAGGCGCAGACCGCCGTCTGGGGAGAACGGGTTGTCGGCTTTGCGCAGGATGTCTTCATTACCGCTGGTTTCAGGGGCTTCGCGCCATTCAAGTTTGCCGTCAATGAGGAAAGGCTCTTTGGTGTAGTGGCGCATACCGTGTCCGACAACGGTATCGACATCATCGTGCAACAGGCCTGCGTCCAGCAATTCGCGGATAACGAAAGGCAGGCCGCCGGCAGCGGTAAAGTGGTTTACGTCGGCTTTGCCGTTGGGGTACACACGGATCAGCAATGGGATGATGGAAGAAATTTCATCGAAGTCGTCCCAGTTCAAAATCACGCCTGCAGCACGCGCCATAGCAACGAGGTGCATGGTGTGGTTGGTCGAGCCGCCGGTTGCCATCAGGCCGATCAGGGCGTTAATGAAGGATTTTTCGGTCAACATTTCGCCCAATGGTTTGATGGTGCCGTTTTTGATGCCGCGTGCGAGGTGTCCGGCTGCGTAGCGGGTCAGTGCTTCGCGCAGGTCGGTATAAGGGTGGACGAAGGCAGCAGCAGGCAGGTGTACGCCCATCATTTCCATCATCATCTGGTTGGAGTTGGCGGTACCGTAGAAGGTACAAGTACCCGGGCTGTGGTAAGAGCCCATTTCGCTTTCAAGCAAGGCGTCGCGGCCGACTTTACCTTCGGCGAAAAGCTGGCGGGTACGGGCTTTTTCTTTATTGCCGATACCGCTAGACATCGGGCCTGCCGGAACGAAGATGCCAGGAATATGACCGAAAGACAACGCACCGATCATTAAGCCCGGAACGATTTTGTCGCATACGCCCATAAACAAGCTGCCGTCAAACATTTGATGCGACAGACCGATGGCGGTACTCATGGCAATCACGTCGCGGGAAAACAGCGATAATTCCATGCCGGCGTAGCCTTGCGTGATGCCGTCGCACATGGCGGGCGTGCCGCCGGCGACTTGGGCGGTCGCGCCGTTTTTTTGTGCTTCGTCTTTGATTTGGTCAGGGAAGTCTTTAAACGGCTGGTGTGCGGAAACCATGTCGTTGTAGGCAGTGATGATGCCTAAGTTGGGGACGGTTTCCTGAAGCATTTCGATTTTGATGCTCTTAGGCATGGAGGCATAGCCGTGTGCCAAGTTGCTGCAGCCGAGCTGGTTGCGCTCTAAGCGTCCCATCTGTTTGGCGCTGCGGATTTTCGCCAGATACTTTTCACGCGTCGGGCGGCTGCGCTCGATGATGCGCTCGGTAATTTCGGCGAGTTTCGGGTGAATAGGAGTGGGGTTCATGTGCGGTCTCCTGGCTAAACGATATGATAGGGATTTTGTTTGCGCGTTTCTGATTTTTGTATTGGGTGTTTTCTTCAGACGGCCTTGAGCTGTGGGAATGAATAATATGGGCCGTCTGAATATTTGAAGATTTTCTCTTCGAAGCGTCCGCATATTATAGTACAAAATCTGTAATTTTGTTACAAAATAATTTACTAAGTGGAAGAAATTTGATTTAAATCGAGGTATGGTCAATTCGTAAAATGGCAGGCTGCAAAAGTCATCAAACTTTTATGTTAAATCAAACAATTTGTAAAAATGAGAATAGACAAAATGTGTAGCCATGTGTAGTATTACTACTCATTAGCCCGCTTGTTTGAAATTTTGGTGCAGGCGATTGGTTCTTTACTGCTTATTGCTTAAAGGCTTTTGATTTTAATCGATTTTTATGGATGACGACAGTCCAAAAGTTTTGAAGCAAGCTTCCTCAACGAGAGATGAAACAATGAGTACACAGACAAATTTTGATTTGGTGTTGTTTGGCGCGACCGGCGATTTGGCAATGCGTAAACTTTTGCCTTGCCTGTATCAGGCGCATGTAGCCGGTTTGCTTCATCCCGAAGGTCGTATTTTGGGCGTAAGCCGCAGCGAATTGGATACCGCCGGCTTTTTGGCTAAAGTGGAAACGAATTCTAAAATCCATGTCAAACAAAACTTCTCAGATGAAGCGTGGGCATCGTTTATCCAACGTCTTGAGTATTTGAAAGTCGATGTGACAAAGAAAGACGACTTCATTGCTTTGGGCGACTTGGTAAAAGCGCGCAAGAATACTGAGAATGTCGTGATCTACCTCTCAACTGCGCCGAAATTCTTTGC
>NZ_JBQCWZ010000048.1:0-12505 GCF_051956895.1 Neisseria sp. P0021.S006 | reverse complement strand
TTCAACATTTTGAACGCCAATGCAGAGAATTTCTCTTCATCGCTGGCTTGACGGCTGTCGGCTTCTTCAGTGTTAGGGTTAACACCTTGAACTGGAGGAATGTCGGTAGGAGCAGGCAGCAATTCTACAACTGCATCCAACATACGTTGAACACCTTTGTTTTTAAATGCTGAACCGCACAACATTGGTTGAATTTCACCGGCCAAAGTACGTTGACGCAATGCGCCTACGATTTCTTCTTCAGTCAGCTCATCACCGCCCAAGTATTTGTCCATCAATTCTTCGCTGGCTTCTGCTGCAGCTTCAATCATGTTTTGACGCCATTCTTCGGCAGTCTCAACCAATTCAGCAGGAATGTCGCCATAGGTAAAGGTTGTACCTTTATCGGCTTCATTCCAAATAATGGATTTCATTTTCAACAGGTCAACGACACCGCTGAAGCTGTCTTCCGCACCAACCGGAATCACGATAGGTACTGGGTTTGCGCGCAAACGGGTTTTCATTTGCTCAACAACGCGGAAGAAGTTGGCACCTTGACGGTCCATTTTGTTTACAAATGCCAAGCGAGGTACTTGGTATTTGTTAGCTTGACGCCATACGGTTTCAGATTGAGGTTGAACACCGCCTACTGCACAGTAAACCATTACCGCGCCGTCCAATACACGCATAGAACGCTCTACCTCTACAGTAAAGTCAACGTGTCCCGGAGTGTCGATGATGTTGAAACGGTGCTCAGGGAACTGTTTCGCCATACCAGACCAATAAGAAGTCACAGCAGCAGAAGTAATGGTAATACCACGCTCTTGCTCTTGTTCCATGTAGTCGGTAGTAGCCGCGCCGTCATGCACTTCGCCCAATTTATGAGTCAAACCTGTATAGAACAAAATACGTTCTGTTGTGGTTGTTTTACCCGCGTCAATATGGGCAGAAATACCGATATTGCGATACAGGCTGATAGGGGTCTTACGAGCCATTTTGTTAGCCTTTCGATATTAGAAACGGAAGTGAGAGAATGCTTTGTTAGCTTCAGCCATGCGGTGTACTTCTTCACGTTTTTTCAACGCACCGCCACGACCTTCAGCCGCATCAATCAATTCGCCTGCCAAACGCAGGTCCATAGATTTCTCACCACGTTTACGGGCCGCATCGCGAACCCAGCGCATTGCCAAGGCCAGACGACGTGAAGGACGAACTTCAACAGGAACTTGGTAGTTTGCACCACCTACACGGCGGCTTTTCACTTCCACGATAGGTTTGGCGTTTGCAATGGCTTCGTTAAATACTTCAATTGCTACTTTGCCGGTTTTTTTCTCAATTTGCTCCAACGCACCGTAAACGATACGTTCTGCAACAGATTTTTTACCGTCAATCATCAATACGTTCATGAATTTAGTCAGCTCAACGCTGCCGAATTTAGGATCTGGCAGTACGTCGCGCTTAGGGACTTCTCTACGTCTTGGCATTTTAATTTCCTTTAATCTATTCAGTTGGGGCAATTCCCATGAATACCCAATTGAGTATTCACTTACTCGGCCGTTGTTCAGCTTAGGCGGCCGACGTGCCTATTTGAGTCCCGATAATTATTTAGGACGCTTAGCACCGTATTTAGAACGGGCTTGTTTACGGTCTTTAACACCTGCAGTATCCAAAGAACCGCGTACAGTGTGGTAACGTACACCTGGCAAGTCTTTTACACGACCGCCGCGAATCAATACGACGCTGTGCTCTTGCAGGTTGTGGCCTTCACCGCCGATATATGAAATTACTTCAAAACCGTTGGTCAGGCGAACTTTACATACTTTACGCAATGCAGAGTTAGGTTTTTTAGGGGTAGTTGTGTATACACGGGTGCAGACGCCACGTTTTTGCGGGCAAGCTTCCAGTGCAGGCACTTTGTTTACGTACACAGGCTTTTGACGGCCTTTGCGTACCAATTGGTTAATAGTTGGCATATTTTCTCGTCCTGTTGAGTTAAATACTTGCCGACACCATGTCGACAAGATTGGAATTATATTTTTATTGCAAGGGTTTAGTCAAGCAAATGACTGATAAAGTTTGGTGTTTTCCAATTTATGTCTAAATTTTGGAAACAAAGGCCGTCTGAAATATTCAGACGGCCTTTGTCATTTTAAATAAGTCCGCAATTTAGTTCTCTACTTATTTTCTCCATTGCTTTCCTTATTTATTCAGACGGCCTTAAACTCTACCCTCTTTTAAGTCCTCTAAAAAATAAAACCGCAAGACTGGCTTGCGGTTTTATTTTCACAATAATCCCTCGGGATTATTCGTCTAAAGCTTCGGTTTCAGAAGTTACTTGATCGGCTTGCTGCCATTGTTGATGACGGCTGCGGTGGTAGGTCAAACCTGTACCGGCAGGAATCAATCGACCGACAATCACGTTCTCTTTTAAACCGCGCAGCTCGTCTTGTTTGCCCATGATAGCGGCCTCGGTCAAGACGCGGGTTGTTTCTTGGAACGATGCTGCAGAAATGAAGCTGTCGGTAGACAAGGAAGCTTTGGTAATACCCAACAACACATTTTCATAACGTGCCGGCTCTTTGCCTTCAGCGATGGCTTTCTCATTGGCAAGCATCACATCGCTACGCTCAACTTGTTCGCCGGTAATAAACTCTGTATCACCAGCATCCACAATGTTCACACGGCGCAGCATTTGGCGGATGATGACTTCGATGTGTTTATCGGAAATCTTCACACCTTGCAAGCGGTAAACCTCTTGTACCTCTTGAACAATGTAGCGAGCCAATGCTTCGATACCTTGCAGACGCAGAATGTCATGCGGATCTACGGCACCATCCACGATGGTTTCACCGCGGTTTACCACTTGACCGTCGTGTACCAAAATCTGTTTCTCTTTAGAAATCAGCGTTTCGTATGCTACACCGTCTACATCGGTAATAATCAGACGCTGTTTACCTTTGGTTTCTTTACCGAAGGAAACGGTACCGGTAATTTCAGCCAACATGCCGGCATCTTTCGGCACGCGTGCTTCAAACAACTCAGCAACGCGCGGCAAACCACCGGTAATATCGCGGGTTTTAGAAGACGCTTGTGGAATACGCGCCAACACATCACCCTTACCGACTTCCTGACCTTCACGGATAGTAATCACCGCACCGACCGGGAATGCCATAGAAACTGGGGTAGTCGTACCAGGAATGCAAATTTCCAGACCATTTTCATCCAACAGTTTGACAGTCGGACGCAACAGTTTAGAAGCACTAGAAGAACGACGTTTGCCGTCAATCACTACCAAAGTAGACAAACCGGTTACATCGTCAGTTTGTTTCGCAACGGTAACACCCTCTTCCACGTTTTCGAATTTCACCATACCTGCGTGTTCGGTGATCATCGGACGGGTATGCGGATCCCAAGTTGCCAAAGTTTGACCGGCTTTAATGGCTTCGCCGTCTTGTACCAGCAGGATTGCACCGTAAGGTACTTTGTGACGTTCACGTTCGCGACCGATATCGTCGTGAATCACTACTTCACAAGAGCGGCCAATGACAACCAATTCGCCTTTGTTGTTGGCAACGTAACGCATTTGGCTGCTGAAACGAGCTGTACCATTGGATTTGGCTTCCACTTGACTGGCAGCAGCCGCACGAGATGCCGCACCACCGATGTGGAACGTACGCATGGTCAGCTGAGTACCTGGCTCACCAATAGATTGTGCAGCAATTACACCTACAGCTTCACCAGCGTTAACCAGTTTACCGCGCGCCAAGTCGCGGCCATAACAGTGTGCACACAAGCCATGACGGGTTTTACAAGTAATTGGCGTACGGACTTTAACCTCGTCAACACCAGATTGGTCAATGATATCAACTAATTTCTCAGTCAGCAGTGTACCTGCCTCAACCAAAGTCTCGCCAGTTGAAGGATCAACAACATCTGATGCTGTAACACGGCCTAAAATACGATCGCGCAACGCTTCAATTACGTCACCGCCTTGTACTACTGCTTTCATGACAAAGCCGTCTGAAGTACCGCAATCGTCTTCAACAACGACCAAGTCTTGAGTTACGTCTACCAGACGACGGGTCAGGTAACCAGAGTTTGCCGTTTTCAACGCGGTATCCGCCAAACCTTTACGCGCACCGTGGGTCGCAATAAAGTATTGCAATACAGTCAAACCTTCGCGGAAGTTAGAGGTAATTGGCGTTTCGATAATAGAGCCGTCAGGTTTGGCCATCAAACCACGCATACCGGACAACTGTTTAATCTGAGCTGCAGAACCACGGGCACCAGAGTCGGCCATCATGTAAATAGAGTTGAAGGACTCTTGATCAACTTCGTTGCCGTCACGGTCGATAACTTTTTGTTTGGACAGATTGTCCATCATCGCTTTAGCGATCTTATCGCCGGCACGACCCCAAATATCGACCACTTTGTTGTAACGTTCGCCGTTGGTCACCAAACCTTGACGGTATTGGTCTTCGATTTCTTTAACTTCGGCATTAGCCTCAGCCAGCAAGGCTGCTTTTTCTTTCGGAATTTCCATATCGTCAACCGCAATGGAAATACCGCCTTTAGCCGCAAAACCGAAACCGGTATACATCAAGTGGTCGGCAAAAATAACTGTGTCACGCAAACCGCACAGACGGAATGATGCGTTAATCAGTTTAGAAATTTCTTTTTTCTTCAGCGCTTTGTTGATGTACTCGAACGGCAGGCCTTTAGGCAAGATTTCGCTCAACAATGCACGGCCGACAGTCGTTTCGTAACGGTTAACGACAGGCTCAAACTCACCTGCTTCGTTTTTTACCCATTCGCGCAGACGTACGGTAATTTTCGTACCCAGTTCAACCTGTTTGGTATGGTATGCACGATGCACTTCTTTCACATCGGCAAACAGGCTGCCTTCGCCTTTGGCATTGATACGGTCGCGGGTCATGTAGTACAGACCCAATACGATATCTTGAGAAGGTACGATGATTGGTTCGCCGTTGGCTGGAGACAATACGTTGTTTGAAGCCAGCATCAGCGTGCGTGCTTCCATTTGTGCTTCCAAGCTCAATGGAACGTGTACAGCCATTTGGTCACCGTCAAAGTCGGCGTTAAATGCGGCACACACCAATGGGTGCAACTGAATCGCTTTACCTTCGATCAGGATAGGTTCGAACGCTTGAATACCCAAACGGTGCAGGGTTGGCGCACGGTTCAGCATAATCGGATGTTCGCGGATCACTTCTTCCAAGATATCCCATACTTCAGGTACTTCTTGTTCTACCAATTTTTTCGCAGCTTTAACGGTAGACGCCAAACCTTGTTTTTCCAATTTGTGGAAAATGAATGGTTTGAACAGTTCCAACGCCATTTTTTTCGGCAGACCACATTGGTGCAGACGCAGGTATGGACCTACGGTAATCACGGAACGACCAGAGTAGTCCACACGTTTACCCAGCAGGTTTTGACGGAAGCGGCCGCCTTTACCTTTAATCATGTCAGCCAATGATTTCAGCGGACGTTTGTTGGCGCCGGTCATGGCTTTACCGCGACGGCCGTTATCCAACAGAGAGTCAACTGCTTCTTGCAACATACGTTTTTCGTTACGAACGATGATGTCAGGCGCATGCAGTTCCAACAGACGTTTCAGACGGTTGTTACGGTTAATAACGCGGCGGTACAAATCGTTCAAATCGGAAGTGGCAAAACGACCACCATCCAATGGAACCAACGGACGCAAATCAGGCGGCAATACCGGCAGCACGTCCATAATCATCCATTCCAGTTTCATACCGGAACGGTGGAAAGCTTCCAATACTTTCAAACGTTTGGCAATTTTTTTAATTTTGGTGTCAGAACCGGTAGATTCCAGCTCTTGACGCAGGATTTCGATTTCGCCGGTAATATCCAAGGTGCGCAACAATTCACGGATACCTTCTGCACCCATTTTGGCATCGAAGTCGTCGCCGTATTCGTCCAGTTTGTTGTAGTAATCGTCTTCAGTCAGTAATTGACGACGTTGCAACGGAGTCATGCCGGGATCGGTTACCACAAATGCTTCAAAGTACAATACGCGTTCGATATCGCGCAAAGTCATGTCCAGTACCATACCCAAGCGGGAAGGCAGGGATTTCAAGAACCAAATATGGGCAACTGGTGCTGCCAATTCAATGTGGCCCATGCGTTCGCGGCGTACTTTAGACAGGGTCACTTCTACGCCACATTTTTCACAGGTTACGCCTTTAAATTTCAAGCGTTTGTATTTACCGCACAAACATTCATAGTCTTTGACCGGGCCAAAGATTTTGGCACAGAATAAACCGTCACGCTCAGGTTTGAACGTGCGGTAGTTGATGGTTTCAGGTTTTTTAACTTCGCCATAAGACCATGAGCGGATGGTTTCGGGAGAGGCAATACCGATTTTGATGGCATCAAACTCTTCTTCCATGCCGGCAGTTTGCAACGGATTAAATAAGTTCAACAAATTCATTTTTGCTCCTTGAAGGAAGTATTTTTACCGCATGGCGGATTTTCGATATTGGGAAACGGTACTTTTGATTTCAGATGGCCTAAATGCCGATTGCTTCATTCTTATTCTGAAACCGCTTTTTCAGACGACCTTAAAAGGCCGTCTGAAAACTTCTGTTTAGTAGCGTTCCAAATCGATATCCAAGCCCAGTGAGCGAATCTCTTTAACCAATACGTTGAAGGATTCAGGCATACCGGCATCGATTTTGTGTTCACCTTTGACGATATTTTCGTACATTTTGGTACGGCCGTTCACGTCGTCAGACTTCACAGTCAGCATCTCTTGCAGCGTGTATGCCGCGCCGTATGCTTCCAATGCCCAAACCTCCATCTCGCCGAAACGTTGGCCACCGAACTGAGCTTTACCGCCCAAAGGCTGCTGGGTAACCAAACTGTATGGACCGGTAGAACGGGCGTGCATTTTTTCGTCAACCAAGTGGTGCAGTTTCAGATAGTGCATCACACCGACTGTAACCTTGCGGTCAAATGCTTCGCCGGAACGGCCGTCATACAGCGTGATTTGAGTTTTACTGTCGTTGAAGCCCAGTTTCTCAACCTCAGGATCTTCACTTGGGTAAGCCAAGTTCAACATTTCGCGGATTTCAGACTCTTTCGCACCGTCGAATACAGGAGAGGCGAAAGACGCACCTTTGCGCAGGTTAGAAGCCAATTCGATGATTTCTTCATCTGTCAGGCTGTCTAAATCTTCTTTCTTACCGCTACCGTTGTAGAGTTTGTTCAAGAATTCACGCAGCTCGCTGGCTTTGCGTTGCTCTTTCAGCATACGATCGATGCGTTCACCGATACCTTTTGCCGCCCAACCCAAGTGAACTTCCAAAATCTGACCAATGTTCATACGGGAAGGTACGCCCAATGGGTTCAGTACAATGTCTACCGGACGGCCGTCAGCCATGTAAGGCATGTCTTCCACCGGCAGAATGCGTGATACCACACCTTTGTTACCGTGGCGACCCGCCATTTTGTCACCGGCTTGCAGACGGCGTTTGATGGCGATAAATACTTTCACCATTTTTTGTACGCCCGGTTGCAGCTCGTCGCCTTGGGTCAGTTTTTTCTTCTTGATCTCATACAACTCATCCGCTTCTTCGCGTTTTTGTTGCAGGCTCAATTTAATCAGTTCCAACTGTTTGGCCAAATCTTCGTCAGCCAAACGGATGTCAAACCAATCATGTTTGCTGGACAGGCTCGCCAAATATTCGGTAGTGATTTCACTGCCTTTAGCCAGCTTCATCGGACCACCATTGGCTTTTTGACCAACAATCATACGCTCGATACGGTCAAATGCGTCGTTATCAAAAATACGCAACTGGTCGCTCAAGTCTTGACGGTAACGTTTCAGCTCAGAATCAATAATGGATTGAGCACGTTTGTCGCGTTGAATACCTTCACGAGTAAAGACTTGAACATCGATAACGGTACCGCTCATGCCGGTAGGCATACGCAATGAAGTATCTTTTACGTCAGACGCTTTTTCACCGAAGATGGCACGCAGCAGTTTTTCTTCAGGAGTCAGTTGGGTTTCGCCTTTAGGTGTTACTTTACCTACCAAGACGTCACCAGCTTCTACTTCTGCACCAATATATACGATACCGGATTCATCCAAACGGTTTTGCATACGCTCAGACAAGTTCGGAATATCGCGGGTAATGTCTTCCGCACCCAGTTTAGTGTCACGTGCGACAACGTTCAGCTCTTCAATGTGAATCGAAGTATAACGATCGTCTGCAGCCACTTTTTCTGAAATCAGAATCGAGTCTTCGTAGTTGTAACCGTTCCATGGCATGAAGGCGATGGTCATGTTTTGACCCAAAGCCAACTCGCCCAAGTCGGTAGATGCACCGTCGGCCACCAAGTCACCACGTTGCAACACATCGCCTGCTTTTACGGCCGGACGTTGGTTGATGTTGGTAGATTGGTTAGAACGGGTGAATTTAACCAAGTTGTAAATATCGACACCCACTTCACCGGCAGTCGCTTCATCATCATGAACACGAACTACAACACGGTTGGCATCTACATACTCAACCACACCGCCGCGGCGGGCAACGATTGCAGTTGCAGAGTCAACGGCAACAGAGCGCTCAATACCGGTACCAACCATCGGTTTTTCAGGGCGCAGACACGGTACAGCCTGACGTTGCATGTTGGCACCCATCAATGCACGGTTCGCGTCATCATGTTCCAAGAATGGAATCAGAGATGCTGCAACGGATACCACTTGACCGGTTGCCACGTCCATATATTGAACGCGGTCAGGCGTCGCCATAATGGTTTCGCCTTTTTCACGACAAGTGACCAAGTCGCCAATCAAATTACCGTCTTTGTCCAAATCGGCATTCGCCTGTGCAATCACATAACGGCCTTCTTCGATAGCAGACAAGTAGTCGATTTCTTCAGTTACTTTGCCATCGACAACACGGCGGTAAGGAGTTTCCAAGAAACCATAATCATTGGTACGCGCATAAACGGATAATGAGTTGATCAAACCAATGTTTGGACCCTCAGGTGTTTCAATAGGACATACACGGCCATAGTGGGTCGGATGTACGTCTCGCACCTCAAAGCCTGCACGTTCGCGAGTCAAACCGCCCGGGCCCAATGCAGATACACGGCGTTTATGGGTTACTTCAGACAATGGGTTGGTCTGATCCATAAATTGGCTCAATTGGCTGGAACCGAAGAATTCTTTAATCGCGGCAGAAACAGGTTTCGCATTGATCAAGTCATGCGGCATCAAGTTCTCAGATTCTGCTTGGTTCAAACGCTCTTTAACTGCACGTTCTACACGAGCCAAACCGCTGCGGAATTGGTTTTCAGTCAACTCACCCACAGAACGAACACGACGATTACCCAAGTGGTCAATATCGTCTACTTCACCATGACCGTTACGCAGTTCAACTAATGTAGCAATGGAAGCAACAATGTCTTCAACGCTCAGAACGTAACCACCTTTTTCGGCAGCACCGGCCAAAGTTTCGTTCAGCAAACGGCCATACCAAGAGTTTTGTTGTGCTTCAGACAGTTTTTGCTCGTATGTGCGCGTATTGAATTTCATACGGCCTACGCGAGACAAATCATAGCTGTCTTCACTGAAGAACAAGCGGTTGAAGAGCTGCTCAACAGCTTCTTCGGTAGGCGGTTCGCCAGGACGCATCATGCGGTAAATCGCTACGCGTGCAGCTTGCTGATCAGCAGTTTCGTCTGTACGCAGAGTGCTGGAGATGTAACCGCCTTGATCCAATTCGTTGATATAAAGGGTCGTAATTTCTTTTACACCATGGATATCAAGTTTAGCCAACAGTTCTTCTGTAATTTCATCGTTAGCAGAAGCCAATACTTCACCGGTTTCCGGATCAATCAGGTCAGCAGCCAATGCTTTGCCTATCAAGCTTTCTGGCTCTACATTCAAACGAGTCAAGCCTGCATTGGTAATATCACGGATATTTTTCGCAGTAATGCGTTTACCTTTGGCAACCAGTACATTGCCTTCTTTATCCAAGATGTCAACTTTGGCAGTTTCACCTTTCAGACGGCCTGCAACCAGATCAGTTTGAACACCGTTTGAAGACAAATAGAAAGTTTCTTTGTCGTAGAAAATATCCAAGATTTGTTCATTGTTATAGCCCAAAGCTTTCAACAAAATCGTAACCGGCATTTTACGGCGACGGTCGATACGGAAATACAGCAAATCTTTTGGATCAAATTCGAAATCCAACCATGAACCACGGTAAGGAATAATACGAGCAGAGAACAACAACTTACCGGAAGAATGTGTTTTACCACGGTCATGCTCAAAGAACACACCAGGAGAACGGTGCAACTGGGAAACAATTACACGCTCTGTACCATTGATGACAAAAGAGCCACTTGGCGTCATCAACGGAATTTCGCCCATATATACTTCGTTTTCACGAACTTCTTTTACGGTCGGTTTAGACGCTTCTTTATCCAAAATCACCAAACGGATACGTGCACGCAATGGAGCCGCATAAGTAATACCGCGCAATTGACATTCAGGAATATCGAACAAAGGTTCGCCCAATGTGTAATGCACAAACTCCAATCGTGCATAACCATTATGGCTCACAATCGGGAAAATAGAATTGAATGCTGCTTGCAGACCATCATCAGTACGTTGGTCAAAAGCGTTTTCCAACTGTAAAAATTTCGCATAAGAATCAATTTGGGTTGCCAGCAGGAAAGGAACATCCAAGACATTCTCTCGCTTTGCAAAACTCTTACGGATACGTTTTTTCTCGGTAAACGAATAGCTCATATACACTCCGAAAAGCAATTTTAAATAATAGGCCGTCTAAAACAACGGCATGCATCAACCTGATATTTACATTTATTTGCAATGGTTTTATCAAGACTATGCAAATAAATGTAAACAATGCCTGATGCTTATTTGAAGAAGCAAAATAAGGCTGGCAGAAAACTGCCAGCCTTCACAGGAAGCATTAAATTATTTGATTTCGACTTTAGCGCCGGCTTCTTCCAGTTGTTTTTGGATGTCTTCAGCTTCAGCTTTAGAAACACCCTCTTTCAGAGTTTTAGGTGCACCGTCAACGATGTCTTTAGCTTCTTTCAGACCCAAGCCAGTGATAGCGCGGACAACTTTAATCACGCCAACTTTTTGATCACCAGCAGAAGCCAATACTACGTCAAATTCAGTTTTTTCTTCAGCAGCAGCTGCACCAGCACCTGCAGGACCTGCAACTGCAACGGCAGCAGCAGAAACGCCAAATTTCTCTTCAAAAGCTTTAACCAGGTCGTTCAATTCCATTACGGTCAAAGAACCAACGGCTTCCAAAATGTCTTCTTTAGTAATAGCCATGCTATTTTACTCCAAATATTGTATTAAAAAATAATTGATTAAATGAAACAAAATCGATTAAGCGGCTTCTTCGCCAGCTTTTTTCTCTGCCAAAGCAGCCAAACCACGTGCAAAGCCTGATACAGGAGCTTGCATAACGAACAACAGTTTGGACAACAGTTCTTCGCGGCTTGGAATAGAAGCCAACTCAGCAACCTGAGCAGGGTTCATCACTTCGCCATTGTAAGAACCGGCTTTAACGATAATTTTGTCATCTTTTTTCGCGAATTGGTGCAGCACTTTAGCAGCAGCAACAGCATCTTCAGAAGCAGCGTAAACCAATGGACCAACCATTTGATCGGCCAAACCTGCGAATGAAGTACCCTCTACTGCGCGACGAGCCAGAGTATTTTTCAGAACACGCAAGTACACGCCTTCTTTACGTGCATTCGCACGAAGCTCAGTCATGCTGGAAACACTGATACCGCGATATTCAGCGACTACGAGAGTTTGAGCGTTAGCAATTGCTGCGCTAATTTCCTCTACGGCCACTTTCTTGGTTTCAATATTGAGACTCAAGGTCTACCTCCCACTGTTTATAAACAGGATACCGAAATGATATCCCACCAGCGCGGTAACCTAAAAAGACATCTTACAAGCAATCTTGCAATGTGTTTCAGGACTACCGTCTGCGTAGGGCAGTTACGATTAAATCTTACGATCCCTACGGTCTTGGACATCTACTTAATTTTAAGTAGCCCAAATTCAGGCAATCCAGAAAACTGGATCACCTGAAAATTTCTTAGTTGTTCACGCTTGCAGTATCAACGCGAACACCCAAACCCATAGTGCTGGATACAGCAACTTTTTTCAGGTACTGGCCTTTAGCAGCAGCAGGTTTGGCTTTAACGATAGCATCCAGCAACGCATTGAAGTTTTCTTTCAAGTCAGCTTCAGCGAAAGAAGCACGACCGATAGTTGCATGAACGATACCTGCTTTATCTGTACGGTATTGTACTTGACCTGCTTTTGCATTTTTAACTGCTTCAGCAACGTTAGGAGTAACAGTACCTACTTTAGGGTTTGGCATCAGACCACGAGGACCCAAGATGGTACCCAATTGACCAACGATACGCATTGCATCAGGAGAAGCAATAACAACGTCAAAGTTCA
>NZ_JBQCWZ010000047.1:0-12613 GCF_051956895.1 Neisseria sp. P0021.S006 | reverse complement strand
CGTCGCGATTACGTTCCGGTAGATAAACGCTAATAAACAATACATTAATATATTGTTGAAAAGTCGTTTGAAAAAATCGAATTGCCGTTTTCAATGAGGTTGGTCGTAATTAATTAAGTTGATAGCAGGTAATTTGATTTGAAATAGGGTAGAATAAAGTGTCATTTCAGACGGCCTGAATTCCGTTCGGAGAACACGGGATTCTACCCTTTGTTTATATTTTAAAGAAAAGAGCTCACGCCATGATGGACGAAAAACTCAATTTCTCTTATCTGTTTGGTTCTAATGCGCCATACATCGAGGAGTTGTATGAAAAGTTTCTGGATAATCCGGAATCTGTCGATGAAAAATGGAAACAGTACTTTACCGATTTGAGTAAACAGCCGGGCGCAGTCGCTGTCGATGTTGCCCATACACCGATTCGTGAATCATTTGCCACTTTGGCTAAAAAGAAAATTGCCGCAGCCGTCGCAGGCGGTGTGGATGAGGCAATGATGAAAAAGCAAGTCAGCGTTTTGCGACTGATTTCTGCCTATCGTATCCAAGGCGTGGGTGCAGCCCAACTTGATCCGCTCAAACGTATTCCTCCTCAAAATATTGAAGCTCTCGATCCTAAATTCCACGGTCTGTCAGATGCCGATATGGCACTTCAGTTCAATATGGGCGAGGGCGATTTTTCCGGTCAGAGCAAACTGCCTCTGTCCCAAATCATCAGTAACCTCAAACAAACCTACTGCGGCCATATCGCGGTAGAGTACATCTACATTCCAAATACCGAAGAGCGTCGTTGGGTTCGTAATTATTTTGAAAGCGTACTGTCTACACCAAGCTACAACGTTGAACAAAAACGCCGTATCTTGAAAGAAATGACTGCTGCCGAAACTCTGGAACGCTACCTGCATACCAAATATGTCGGTCAAAAACGTTTCGGTGTCGAAGGTGGCGAAAGTGCCATTGCCGGTTTGAACTATTTGATTCAAAACGCCGGTAAAGACGGCGTGGAAGAAGTCATCATCGGTATGGCACACCGTGGCCGTCTGAATGTTTTGGTTAACATTTTGGGCAAAAAACCGGCTGATCTGTTTGCCGAATTTGAAGGCCGTGCCGAAATCAAATTGCCTAGCGGCGACGTGAAATACCACATGGGCTTCAGCTCCGACATTGCTACGCCACACGGCCCGATGCACGTTTCTTTGGCATTCAACCCGTCACACTTGGAAATCGTTAATCCAGTAGTAGAAGGTTCTGCACGCGCCAAACAAAAACGTTTGGGCGAAAACGGCCGCGATAAAGTCTTGCCGGTATTGATTCATGGTGACTCCGCATTTATCGGTTTGGGTGTTAACCAAGCAACATTCAACCTGTCTAAAACACGCGGTTATACCACCGGCGGTACTGTTCACATCGTGATCAACAACCAAATCGGCTTTACGACTTCCGATACCCGCGATACCCGTTCAACCGTACACTGTACCGATATCGCGAAAATGGTTTCCGCTCCGGTTATCCATGTGAATGGCGATGATCCTGAACGCGTTTGCTTTGCCATCCAAGCTGCCTTGGATTACCGCAAAAAATTCCATAAAGACATCGTGGTTGATGTTGTCTGCTACCGTAAATGGGGCCACAACGAGGGCGATGATCCGACCTTGACCCAACCGATGATGTACAAAAAAGTATCGCAACACCCAGGTGCGCGTGCTTTGTACACCGAGCAACTGATTGCCGAAGGCGTGGTAACCCAAGCTGAGGCTGACGGTTACATCCAAGCCTACCGTGATGCTTTGGACAAAGGCGAACATGTTGAACAAACAACGTTGAGCAATTTCCAACGCACACAAATCGACTGGAGCAAATACCAAGGCAAAGATTGGCGCGAAAAAATCGAAACCGGTTTGCCTGCCGCCGACATTGAGCGTCTTACTGAGAAATTCACCGCTGTACCGGAAGGCTTTGCCCTGCATCCGACTGCAAAACGTGTGATCGAAGCGCGTAAAGCCATGGCATCCGGCAAACAAGCCATCGACTGGGGTATGGCCGAAACCCTCGCATACGCAAGCCTGCTGACCAAAGGTCATGGCGTGCGTATCTCTGGTGAGGACTCCGGCCGCGGTACATTCTCACACCGTCATGCCGTTCTGCACGATCAAAAACGCGAAAAATGGGACGACGGTACTTATGTTCCTCTGCGCAACATGGGCGAAGGCTTGGGCGAGTTCCTGGTTATCGACTCTATCTTGAACGAAGAAGCCGTAATGGCGTTCGAGTACGGCTTTGCCTGCTCCGCTCCTGACAAGCTGACCATTTGGGAAGCGCAATTCGGTGACTTCGCTAACGGCGCGCAAGTAACTATCGACCAATTCCTGTCTTCAGGCGAAACCAAATGGGGTCGTTTGTGCGGTCTGACCACCATCCTGCCGCACGGTTACGACGGTCAAGGCCCTGAGCACTCTTCTGCACGTGTAGAACGTTGGTTGCAACTGTGTTCTGAGAACAATATGCAAGTCATCATGCCGTCTGAAGCGTCGCAAATGTTCCACCTCTTGCAACGTCAAGTCTTGGGTTCATACCGCAAACCGCTGGTGATTTTCATGTCCAAACGCCTGTTGCGCTTCAAAGGTGCAATGAGCCCGCTGGAAAACTTCACCGAAGGTTCGACTTTCCGTCCAGTTATCGGAGATACCGCAGAACGTGCAAGCAACGACAGCGTGAAACGCGTGGTATTGTGTGCCGGTCAGGTTTACTATGACTTGGAAGCCGGCCGTACCGAGCGTAAACTGGAAAATGATGTTGCTATCGTCCGCGTTGAGCAGCTGTATCCGTTCCCATACGATGAGGTTAAAGCTGAACTGGCGAAATACCCGAACGCAAAATCTGTGGTTTGGGCGCAAGAAGAGCCGAAAAACCAAGGTGCGTTCTACCAAATCCGCCACCGTATCGAAGACGTTATCAGCGAAGAGCAAAAACTGTCTTATGCCGGTCGTCCAAGCAGTGCATCGCCTGCAGTGGGCTACTCAAGCAAACACATTGCTCAATTGAAACAATTGGTTGAAGACGCTTTGGCGTTGTAAACCTAGTGGCATTCCGTTTGAAATTGTTCAGGCGGAATGCCCATATGCAGAATTAAAAACACACAACAGGCCGTCTGAAAGGGCCATTGGAGACACAAAATGATTATTGATGTAAAAGTACCTATGCTGTCTGAAAGCGTATCTGAGGGCACGCTCTTGGAATGGAAGAAAAAAGTTGGCGAAGCAGTTGCCCGTGACGAAATCCTGATCGATATCGAAACTGACAAAGTGGTTTTGGAAGTCCCTTCTCCACAAGCCGGCGTATTGGTTGAAATCGTAGCTCAAGACGGTGAAACCGTTGTTGCCGACCAAGTTTTGGCTCGCATCGATACAGCTGCTACTGCCGCTGCTGAAGCCCCAGCCGCCGCGCCTGCCGAAGCTACCCCAGCCGCCGCTCCTGCTGCTGCACAAAACAACGCCGCTATGCCTGCTGCCGCCAAACTGGCTGCCGAGACCGGTGTTGACGTGAACGCATTGCAAGGTTCCGGCCGTGACGGTCGCGTATTGAAAGAAGACGTACAAAATGCCGCTGCCAAACCTGCCGCAGCCGCAGCCCCTGCCGTTGCACTTCCTGCCGGCGCACGTCCTGAAGAACGCGTACCAATGAGCCGCCTGCGTGCCCGTGTTGCAGAACGCCTCTTGGCTTCTCAACAAGAAAACGCCATTTTGACTACATTCAACGAAGTCAACATGAAACCAATCATGGACTTGCGTGCGAAGTACAAAGATAAATTCGAGAAAGAACACGGCGTGAAATTGGGCTTTATGTCCTTCTTCGTTAAATCCGCTGTTGCCGCCCTGAAAAAATACCCGGTTGTGAATGCTTCTGTTGACGGCAAAGACATCGTTTACCACGGCTACTTCGACATCGGTATCGCAATTGGCAGCCCACGCGGTTTGGTTGTGCCAATCCTGCGCGATGCCGACCAAATGAGCATTGCCGACATCGAACAAGCAATTGTTGATTACGCGAAAAAAGCAAAAGACGGCAAAATCGCTATCGAAGATCTGACCGGCGGTACATTCAGTATTACCAACGGCGGTACTTTCGGTTCTATGATGTCTACCCCGATCATCAACCCGCCTCAATCTGCGATTTTGGGTATGCACGCCACTAAAGAGCGCGCTGTGGTTGAAAACGGTCAAGTTGTTGTCCGTCCAATGATGTATCTGGCTCTGTCTTACGACCACCGTATCATTGACGGCCGCGAAGCTGTATTGACCTTGGTAGCCATTAAAGACGCGTTGGAAGACCCAGCACGCCTGTTGTTGGATCTGTAATCGTTTCAGACGGCCTTTTATTTGTTAATGAAAAGGCCGTCTGAATTTTTATTTAGATGTAGCGTAATGTAGTATCGTGCTACAATAGGCTCAACGAACGATTGAGGCCGTCTGAAACATTTGATTCGAATGAATCGGCAGATATAGACTTTCAGACGGCCTTTTCTTAAAACCATCAAAACGCAGTCATTCAAAATAAAAAAGAAACAAAAAGTATCGTTTTTATTTTGAGATACTGCAAAAGCAAAGGATGACACGATGTCTCAATATGATGTAGTAGTGATTGGTGCAGGCCCGGGCGGATACGTTGCCGCCATTCGTGCTGCGCAACTGGGTTTCAAAACCGCTTGCGTTGACGCAGGCGTTAACAAAGCAGGCAACGCCCCAGCATTGGGCGGTACTTGCTTGAACGTAGGCTGTATCCCTTCTAAAGCCCTGTTGCAATCCAGCGAACATTTCCACGCTGCGCAACACGATTTTGCAGAACACGGTATCACTGTCGGCGACGTAAAATTCGACGCAGCCAAAATGATTGAGCGCAAAGATGCCATCGTAACCAAGCTGACCGGCGGCGTGAAATTCCTGTTCCAAAAAAACAAAGTAACCAGCCTGTTCGGTACTGCTTCTTTTGCTGGTAAAAATGGCGATGCTTATCAAATCGAAGTCGATAACAAAGGCGAGAAAACCGTTATCGAAGCCAAACACGTCATCGTAGCGACCGGTTCCGTACCGCGTCCGCTGCCACAAGTTGCTATAGACAACGTGAACGTATTAGACAACGAAGGCGCATTGAATCTGACCGAAGTACCTGCCAAACTCGGCGTGATCGGTTCCGGTGTGATTGGTTTGGAAATGGGTTCCGTATGGAACCGCGTGGGTGCAGAAGTTACCATTCTTGAAGCCGCGCCGACCTTCCTGGCTGCCGCCGACCAACAAATCGCCAAGGAAGCCTTCAAATACTTCACCAAAGAGCAAGGTCTGAGCATCGAATTGGGCGTGAAAATCGGCGACATCAAATCTGAAGGCAAAGGCGTTTCCGTTGCTTACGAAACTGCTGCCGGCGAAGCCAAAACCGAAGTATTCGACAAACTGATTGTTGCCATCGGCCGTATTCCAAACACCAAAGGCCTGAACGCCGAAGCCGTAGGCTTGGAAAAAGACGAACGCGGCTTTATCAAAGTAGATGGCGAATGCCGTACCAATCTGCCTAACGTATGGGCAATCGGCGACGTGGTTCGCGGCCCGATGTTGGCACACAAAGCCAGTGACGAAGGTGTTGCCGTTGCAGAGCGCATTGCCGGTCAAAAACCGCATATCGACTTCAACAACGTACCGTTCGTGATTTACACCGACCCTGAAATCGCTTGGGTGGGTAAAACCGAAGAGCAACTCAAAGCCGAAGGCGTGGAGTACAAAAAAGGTACTTCAGGTTTCGGCGCAAACGGTCGCGCATTGGCAATGGGCAAAGCCAAAGGTACGGTCAAAGTATTGGCAGATGCCAAAACCGACCGCATCTTAGGCGTACACATGATTGGTCCGGTTGTCAGCGAATTGGTTACCGAAGGCGTGACTGCGCTCGAATTCTTCGCCAGCAGCGAAGACATCGCCCGCATCATCCATGCCCACCCAACCTTGTCCGAAGTGGTTCACGAAGCTGCATTGGCGGCCGACAAACGCGCTTTGCACGGTTGATAGACATTAAGGCCGTCTGAAATTTTTCAGACGGCCTTAAGACCTCCGACAAATTGAATGTTCCGAGAGCTTCGTTTTCTGATTTATAATTCCGTCAGACAAACAAACAGCATTTACATTCATTATGAACAAAGAAATAGTCGGTATTTTCTTTATACCGATGGGCATCATCAGCATGTGTATGGCCGCATTGTGGCAGATGTATGTGATGATGACCGAAACTTATACGCTCAACCGTTTCAAAGATAAAGAATTGGTTTGGCGCGTGGCATTGTTGTTTATCAGTTTCAGCCTTGCCGTTTATCTGCTCTGCCCGAATTCGCGTAAAAAAGGCATTGTCTTTTTTATTCTCGGAGGAGGAGGCGCAACCATGTATCTGCTGGCGCGGATGTGGTTGCCTTTCAGTAAATAGTAGGGCCGTCTGAAAATATGGGATTGGCCGCAGGGCGATTCCTAAAACCCACTCACCTTAAGGAGAAATCCATGAATTTACACGAGTATCAGGCTAAAGAACTGCTGGCTAGCTACGGTTTGCCCGTACAAGGCGGTATTTTGGCACACAACGGCGAAGAAGCCGCTGCAGCTTACGACAAATTGGGCGGTAAATTCGCTGTTGTCAAAGCACAAGTACACGCCGGCGGCCGCGGTAAAGCGGGTGGCGTAAAAGTCGTTAAAAGCCGCGAAGAAGCTAAAGAAGTGGCTGAAAGCCTGATTGGCACCAACTTGGTAACTTACCAAACCGATGCCAACGGCCAACCTGTCAACAGCGTTTTGGTTTGCGAAGACATGTATCCGGTTCAAACCGAGCTGTACTTGGGCGCAGTGGTTGACCGTTCTACCCGCCGCGTTACATTCATGGCCTCTACCGAAGGTGGCGTGGAAATCGAAAAAGTTGCTGCCGAAACTCCAGAAAAAATCTTCAAAGTAACCGTTGATCCGCTGGTTGGCCTGCAACCTTGCCAAGCTCGCGAAGTTGCGTTCCAACTGGGCTTGAAAGACAAACAAATCAACGAGTTCGTCAAACTGATGACCGGCGCGTACAAAGCGTTTATCGAAAACGACTTCGCCCTGTTTGAAGTAAACCCATTGGCAGTTCGCGAAAATGGCGCGCTGGCTTGCGTAGATGGCAAAATCGGTATCGACAGCAACGCGCTCTACCGCCTGCCAAAAATCGCTGAATTGCGCGACAAATCTCAAGAAAACGAACGTGAGCTGAAAGCTTCTGAATTCGACCTGAACTATGTTGCCCTGGAAGGTAACATCGGCTGTATGGTTAACGGTGCCGGTTTGGCGATGGCCACTATGGACATCATCAAACTCAAAGGCGGCCAACCTGCCAACTTCTTGGACGTTGGCGGCGGTGCAACCAAAGACCGCGTGGTTGAAGCGTTCAAACTGATTCTGGAAGACAAATCCGTTAAAGGCGTATTGATCAACATCTTCGGCGGTATCGTACGTTGCGACATGATTGCGGAAGCCATCGTGGCAGCCGTTAAAGAAATCAACGTCAACGTTCCTGTCGTTGTTCGTTTGGAAGGTAACAATGCCGAACTCGGCGCGAAAATCCTGAACGAATCAGGTCTGAAACTGACTTCTGCAGACGGCCTGAATGACGCAGCCGAAAAAATTGTTGCAGCCGTAAACGCCTAAGGAGAAAAGAATGAGCGTATTGATTAATAAAGACACCAAAGTATTGGTTCAAGGTTTCACCGGTAAAAACGGTACTTTCCACTCCGAACAAGCTCTGGCTTACGGCACTAAAGTTGTCGGCGGCGTTACCCCGGGCAAAGGCGGTCAAACCCACCTGAACCTGCCCGTGTTTAACACCATGAAAGAAGCCGTTAAAGAAACCGGCGCAGACGCATCTGTAATTTACGTTCCAGCTCCGTTTGTATTGGACTCTATCGTTGAAGCCGTTGATTCAGGCGTAGGCTTGGTCGTTGTGATTACCGAAGGCGTGCCTACTTTGGACATGCTCAAAGCCAAACGTTACTTGGAAACCAACGGCAACGGTACCCGCTTGGTCGGCCCTAACTGCCCTGGTGTGATTACTCCGGGTGAGTGCAAAATCGGTATTATGCCGGGCCACATCCACACTCCGGGCCGCATCGGTATTATTTCCCGTTCCGGTACATTGACTTACGAAGCTGTAGCACAAACCACCAAACTGGGCTTGGGTCAATCAACCTGTATTGGTATCGGCGGCGACCCGATTCCTGGTATGAACCAAATCGACGCACTGAAACTCTTCCAAGAAGACCCAGATACCGACGCCATCATCATGATCGGTGAAATCGGCGGTACTGCGGAAGAAGAAGCAGCCGAATACATCCAATCCAACGTAACCAAACCTGTTGTAGGTTACATCGCTGGTGTTACCGCTCCTAAAGGCAAACGTATGGGCCACGCCGGTGCGATTATCTCCGGTGGTAAAGGTACTGCCGAAGAAAAATTCGCCGCTTTCGAAAAAGCCGGTATCGCTTACACCCGCAGCCCTGCCGAGTTGGGCACTACCATGCTGGAAGTGTTGAAAGCAAAAGGTTTGGCATAAGACTTAAGTCTTTAAGCTGAATTGAAAAGGCCGTCTGAAGTTTTCAGACGGCCTTTTTTTAAATTTCATTTGCTTGTTTTCATAATAAGCACTTAATTTTATTTAAATTAACGTTTATTTTAGAATAAACGGTTATAATTTATTAACAGATAAACAGTCTGTAACCATATCAACCTATATCAAGGAGAAAACCATGAAAAAACACGATTTTGAGGCACGTCGCGAGGCTTTGCTGAAAGACATCCGAGAAGTAATGGATGATGTGGAAGAGTTATACCGCAATGGTGTTGAAGCCGGTTCGGAAGAGGGTAGCAAAGCCCGAGCCAAATTGGAAGAAAAATTGGCTGTGGCCAAAGAGCGTTTGAGCCGTTTTGAAGAAGAGGCCGGCGAACGTCTGCGCCATCATGCCGAGCGTGCGCGTGAAAAATACGAGCAGTTTGAAGAAGCGGCTCAGGAGCGTTTGAAAGAAGGCAAAGAGCGTTTTGCCGAATTTGAAGCTGATGCGGGCGAGCGTTTGAAACGCGGTGCCAAACACGCTGATGAAGTGGTGCATGAGAAACCATATTATGCGATGGGTTTTGCCGCATTGGCCGGTTTGGTTGTCGGTGTGTTGTTGAACCGCCGTTAATGTGAATATGTTAAGGCCGTCTGAACAGGCGTGTACATGAAATCATGGATTTCATTGCGCCGTGCAGACGGCCTTAGCCTTATTTTTCCTGGAAAAAAGGATAATCGAGATGGGAATTCGCCAGCGTTTTGAACATGGCAAGGCTTTGTTGAATCAGGGCGCGGATTTGCTGCTGCTGCGTTTGCAGGTATTGAGCTTGGATTTGACGCGTCAGGCGGAAAATGTGTTTCGTTTGGCGATTTGGCTGGTGTTGTCCGGCGCGCTGTTGATGGTGGGCTTGGTCGGTTTGCTGTTCGGCTTGAACCGCGTGCTGTCGGATGTGGCGGCGTTATGGGTGTTTTTCGGCATTTTCTTCTTGAGCCTGCTGATTATTGCCGTATTGTTCCGCAAAGTATCGGCAGATTATCGGGAGCAGGGCAGCCGTGTGGCTGAGACCTTGCAGGATATTCGATCGGATATTGCGTATTTGCGCGGTGAGATAGACAAGGATGCGGACGATGAAGCAACAGGTGCATAGGAGTTTTCTAAGAATATTAGAACATGTCAATTCTATTGCAAATGCCGTCATAGATAGACATAAAAATATTTTCGTAGCTTTTAAGATACTCTTGAAACCTTGATTAGGCATTTGCTCTCTAATGATAAGGGGTTGTCCTCAAATAATCAGTAAAGAAAGATTTGTTCTGGTTATCTATAGCAGGGTAGTTCCAGTAATATTAATTTGGGGATAGAGTTTTATCAGGATATGAAGACTGTTAGAAAATTTAAATGATAGGTAATTACCATTTTCATCCAAATATAGCTCCGACAGATTTTCTAGATAAAGATCAATGACAATATAATCTTTTCTGTAAAACAAGAGTCGGACAGAATTTACTGTCAGATCAAAGCTCAAAGTAACTCGTTCATCACCGTTAACAAACTTAACAGTCTGAATAACATCGTCTATTTCGCAATCAAATCCATAAATAGATATAAACTCATTACAATTTGGAATCACTAATTTAGTATTATTCATTGCTAGTTCCCTCCGTTGAGTATTATGGTAGCAGAAGATCTCGAGTTGTTATTTATTATTGGAAAAAGACTCTTAAATTTTTAACTTTTTAGGACAGTTACATCTTCTTTTGTTTAAGCCTTATATTTTCCTGAAAAGAGATAATATTGAGATAGCGTTGTCAAATCTGGTGGCTTTGAGGATATTTTTAGGTATTTTTTATGAAGCTGTTGATTATACTGTATCATTTTAAACGGTATCGGCAGATTATCGGGAGCAGGGCAGCCGTGTGGCTGAGACCTTGCAGGATATTCGATCGGATATTGCGTATTTGCGCGGTGAGATAGATAAGGATGCGGACGATGAAGCAACAGGAGTATGAAGAAGCGCGCGAGCTGCTGCTTTTAGAAGCTAAGCTGGTGCGGCTGCGGATTGAAGCGGAAAATTTGAAACTGCGTAAAGCGGAAGAAGGTAATGCTCGGCAGACTAATCGCTTGGTAATGTTGGCCGATGTGGCGTATCAGTTGAGCCAAACGCGTTTGCTGTCTCAACGCTCTTTGTTCTCTACATCACGCCGTCGGCATTGGATCTGGCTAGTGTTGGCGGTCATACTGGGCTTGTCGAGATAATCGAGGGCGGAGATTTGGTCTAAATGATATTTGCAGCGAGTTGTTGGAGCGTGTGAGCCGCTTGTTGAGGACGCTGCGTTATTGTGTTGCCGAAACTGAAACTTTATCTATATTGAGTATTTTTTACAAAAGACACCGGCCGTCTGAACATTTCAGACGGCCTCAATGTTTGGAGTTTCAGATATAATGGCGGCAATTTTGAAATTATTAAATGAAGGATAAGTGATGAACCGTTTGTATCCCCACCCGATTATCGCCCGTGAGGGCTGGCCGATTATCGGCGGCGGTTTGGCTTTGAGCCTGCTGGTGTCGATGTGTTGCGGCTGGTGGTCTTTGCCGTTTTGGGTGTTTACCGTATTTGCTTTGCAGTTTTTCCGCGACCCTGCGCGTGAGATTCCGCAAAATCCTGAAGCAGTGTTGAGTCCGGTTGACGGCCGTATCGTGGTGGTCGAGCGCGCACGCGATCCGTATCGTGATGTCGATGCTTTGAAAATCAGTATTTTTATGAACGTGTTCAACGTGCATTCGCAAAAATCGCCTGCTGATTGTACGGTAACGAAAGTGGTCTATAACAAAGGCAAATTCGTGAATGCGGATTTGGACAAAGCCAGCACGGAAAATGAACGTAATGCGGTGTTGGCGACTACGGCTTCTGGTCGTGAAATTACTTTTGTTCAAGTGGCCGGTTTGGTGGCGCGCCGTATTTTGTGCTACACCCAAGCAGGTGCGAAACTGTCTCGCGGCGAACGTTATGGCTTTATCCGCTTTGGCTCGCGCGTGGATATGTATCTGCCTGTCGATGCGCAGGCGCAAGTGGCGATTGGTGATAAAGTTACCGGCGTCAGCACTGTATTGGCGCGTTTGCCGCTGACTGCGCCGCAAACTGAATCTGAGCCTAAAGCCGCAGCTCAACAAGCTGCGCCAGCTCCACAAGCGACTCCGGCTGAAACAGTGGCAAGCCAATCTACCGAACAGCAGCAAATCGAAGCAGCAGCGGCTAAAATTCAAGCGGCTGTGCAAGATGTGTTGAAAGATTAATAGTCAGTTTTAAATGATTGGTTAAAACAAGAAAAAAGGTTTTCAGACGGCCGTCTGAAAACCTTTTTTGTTTGCCTATCCGATTTTAAAACTTCACATTTACGCCACCGGTAAAGCTGCGGCCCATTTGCGGCGTATCAGAGAGGAAGCTGCTGTGGGCGTAAACGGATTGGTTGAGCAGGTTGTCGGCTTTGACGTACCAATTCCACTCGCCATAGCGCGTATTGCGGCGGTAGTTTGCGCCGAGGTTGAGCATATGGTGTCCGGGTGTGCGTGTTTCGTAGCGGGCGAGTTTGTTTTGATTGAACACGCGGTAGTAGTCCAAATTGGCATCGATACGGTCGGTCAGCGAGGCTTTCAGGTGGAAGCCGAGGCGCGCAGCCGGAACGCGAGGGGCGTTTTGGTCGTCCTGTGCGATGAAAGGACGGTTACCGTAAGCATCTTCCCTGCCGGGTAGGGAAGGCAGGTTTTTCAGACGGCCTCGTACATAGTCGCCGGAAACGCCGATGCGGTAGCGCGGTGTCGGTTTGAAGTAGATTTCGCCTTCCGCGCCGTAGAAGTCGGCGCCGGATTGGTTGTAGCGCACGAGTTTCATTTCGCTGTCGTCTTCGATGGATTTGGGGCCGCGTCCGTCGTTTAAGGTTTGGGCGTAAATGTAGTTGCCGAAGCGGTTGCGGTAGAGCGCCAGATTGTATTGCCAGCGGTCGCCTTCGTAGCCCAGCGCGA